>CAZLRE010000014.1:0-13540 GCA_964561885.1 uncultured Planctomycetales bacterium
GATCAACGGGTGAGAACTTGACGGTCTGCGGACTGAACGTCAACGCGTTGCCGGTCGGATCTCTTTTGCATTTTGCCAACGGTGTTGTGCTTGAATTGACCAAGGTCAGAAAACCTTGCTATGTGTTAGATGCCATCGATGCCCGCCTCAAAGAGGATATCCTCGGGCGTTGCGGCATTTATGCCAAAGTCCTGAAGGAAGGCGTCTTTCTTCAAGGCGAAACCATCCGCGTTGTGCATGCTTCGGTCCCCAGCGTTTAACAGCCTTGCCTGATACGTAATAATACTTAGTTTTATACGTGTTTTAGTGGATTTACGTCCTTTCCGCTTTCCTCCATACTGCTTCTGTTCCATTGACCGATAGGGGTTCTTCCGGGAATTCTTTGATATCAATAACTGTCAGCAGACAAAAGGAGTTGATGATGCAAAGCTTTGAAGTTGAGAAATATTTCAGTCATGACCATGAAGAACTGGATGCCGCATTCATCGAGTTTCAGAAACTGAAACGCGTGAATTATGACTTAGCCAAAGAATATTTCAAGAAATTCAAATTCGGCCTTCAGCGCCATATTGCATGGGAGGAAGAGATCCTTTTTCCTTTGTTCGAAGATGCCACCGGCATGAAAGAAGGCGGGCCGACCGCGGTGATGCGCGAGGAACATCGTCAGATCAAAGAGGCGCTGGAATTTATTCACAAGAAAGTTCAGATCAAGGATCCCAACAGCGACGAGGAGGAAGCTGTACTTTGGCGCGTGCTCAAAGAGCACAACGACAAGGAAGAAAGTATTCTTTATCCGGCCATCGACCGTTTGATCCCTGAGAAAGATCGCCTCGCCGCCTATGAACGGATGAAGTCAATGCCGCAGGAAATATACAAGACCTGTTGTTGCAATCATCACACGCATTAGATAGGGTTCAAGCAAGGAACGTGGGGAAGTGCTGACCGCATGATTGTCCGTGCAGTTTTAAGAGTTCTTTCTTTTAACTTATCAGGGTCTCGAACGGGAATAAAGCAATGACAGGGATCGAACGCAAAGATTGTCCGGTTGTTTTACAAACAGGGTTTAGGATCTTTTTTTTGGGCGCCGCAGTTTACGCTGTTTTGGGTATGGCTTTCTGGTATCTCTTTTATGTCGCCGGCGCAAATATTTTTGTCGGTATGCCGTTGACCGTCTGGCATGGTCATGAAATGGTCCTTGGGTTTACGATGGCGGTTGTGGCCGGGTTCCTGCTGACGGCGGTCATGAATTGGACGGGGCTGCCGACATTGCACGGATATCCGCTGTTGGCCTTGTTTTTGTTGTGGGTCTGCGGACGGATCGCGGCCTTCATGCCGGCTGCCGTTCCCTCGTGGCCTCTGATCACACTTAATCTTATTTTTCTATTTTATCTGACGGTCGCCGTTATGAGCCCTATTGTTGCCGTCAAGCAATGGAAGCAATCGGCGGTTTTTTCTAAATTGATCCTGCTCTTTATCACCGCGTGTGTGTTTTATGCCGCGCTGATCCATACAGATCTGCTGGTTGAACGCAAGGCCCTGCGTTTTGCCGTTTATATGATCATCAGTCTGATATTCACGATCGCCCGCCGGGTTGTGCCTTTCTTTATTGAAAGGGGAGTGGGATATCCGGTCACGTTAAAAAACAGCAGGACGCTTGATATGATCAGTCTGACTGCTCTGTTGGCATTTTCTGTGCTTGATGTTTTCTGGCCTCAGCCTCAGGTCATTATTTCTTTATGTGTGATCACAGTGGTTGCGCATGCCTTGCGGCTGGCTGGATGGAATACGCCGGGTGTATGGAAAAAACCGCTGTTATGGGTTTTGTTCGCAGGGTACGCGTTTTTGATCCTGGGATTTGCTTTCAAAGCCCTGGCTGTGTCTGGCCATCAGTCCGATGATGCGGCTCTGCATGCCTGGACCGCGGGAGGAATAGGGATATTCACCCTGGGAATGATGGCCCGTGTCTCATGGGGGCACACGGGCCGGAACATCGGCGATCCTCCCCGGTGGATCACGGTCATGTTCCTGGCCGTTATTTTAAGCGCTGTTATCCGTGTGTTCTTTCCGATCGTTTTTCAGCCGAATCACATACTGTGGATCGCCATAAGCCAGCTGTTTTGGATGTTAGGTTTTGGGCTTTATTTGCTCCTTTATTTTCCTGTTCTAACGGGCCCTCGTTTCGACGGTAAATGGGGTTAGATGATAGATATGATCCAGTATGGTGGCAGTTAAAGCCGATTAAGAATGGATAAAAGTTTTAAAGGAGAGCTATGAAAAGAGTATTGATCCTCAGCGCGGCCGTTTTCCTTTATTCACTGACATCAGCATGGTCCGGAGAATTCATTAATAAGCATCTTCCTGATTTTCTGCAGATGGATCTTCAGTTCCGCTATCGACTTGAGGCGCGTGACAATTTTGATTTCAATGATTCCGTGGATGATAAAGATGCCTTTAGTCTTTACCGTTCTCGTCTTTACCTTGCAGTAGTGCCCAACAAACACATCAAACTGTTCGCTCAGCTGCAGGATGCCCGCGTGTCGGATTCCCAATTCACCAACAAAGCTCCGTACGAGGATTACATGGACCTGCGGCAAGCCAATGTCCAGATCGACGGTATTTTGGATTTTATAGGTGAAGATGTTCCCGGCGTCGGATTGGTCGTCGGACGCCAGGATTTTTCTTACGGCAGCCAGCGCTTGTTAGGGCCGTTCGACTGGTCGAATGTGGCTAACCAGACCTTTGATTCCGCCAAGGTATCGGTCCATTTCAAGGATGCTAAACTGAAGGTCGATGTTTTAGGGGGTGTTCTGGTCCCCAATAAAAGTCCGAGGGAGTTCAACGATTTTTTAGACGGCACGACCAAAGACCGCATGGGCGCTTATTATTTGACGTGGCAGGGTATTGAAAAGGTCAACGTGGAGCAGTATGCGATCTTTCGTAAAACCAACAAGGGAGTATCTTTTGGACCCAGCGGTTCGAAGGAGCTGGATGAATGGACCGTGGGCGGCCGTCTCGCCGGCCAGGGCATCAGAGGTTTTGATTATGAACTTGAATCCGCCTGGCAGACAGGGGATTTTGATGAGAAGGACATCAGTGCGCTCATGGCGGTCGCTGTCCTCGGCTACACGTTCGAGCGTCCCTGGTCGCCGCGCTTGGCTGTCGAATATGATTACGCCTCCGGTGACAATGACGCCTCCGATGGCACTCGAAGGACGTTTGACAATCTTTATCCCACGAACCACATCCACTACGGTTTCATGGACCTTGTCAGTCTTCAAAACCTGAACAATGTGAGGCTTCAGGGTTCTGTCAAACCGACAAAAAAACTGAAGCTCCAGGCCGATTATCATTTTATCTACCTGGATACCTATAAAGATTCGCTGTATTCGGCCAGCCGCGCTGTTTCGCGCACGGCATCGGCTTCCCATGGTTCAGATCTAAGCACGCATGTGGGGGATGAGGTGGATCTGACCGCCAATTATAAATTCAACGATCATTTGACGGTTCTCGTCGGGTATTCGCATTTCTTTGCCGGTAAATACCTGGCCCAGACCGGCGCCAATGACGACGGCGATTTTATATATGTACAGACGGTCCTGAATTTCTGAACCACGTAGTATTACTGACGATCTTCCGTAGATGTTCGCATAGGCCCACAACATATTGTGCTTTATAGTAAGTGCATTGTTCCAAAAGCACAAAATGGTGGATAGGTGGGTCGTATGTTAATGGTGGTTTTGTCCGGATGTCTTCGGCATGAATTAAATCTGTTGTGTCTCATCCGCGGCCTATGATGATCAATTTTCCGATCAACGATCATGATGACAATTCTTCAGACCTCCAGGACAGGGGATCAGGGAGAGATGGCACAAGGCAAGGCAAAATAGGCGGCAAGCAACCAGCGCCGGTAACATATAAGTATATTTATGGTCCGGTCCATTCCTGGCGACTTGGGGTTTCTCTCGGACTCGATCCGATATCCCGCAAAGAAAAAGTCTGCAACTACGATTGTGTGTACTGTCAATTAGGCCCGTCCTTAAAACTCTTCAAGAAGCGCCAACTATTTGTTCCTACCAGTGAGCTTGTCAATGAAGTCCGCGCGTTTGATTCAATGAAGATCGATTTTCTGACCTTTTCTGGCCGTGGTGAGCCGACGCTGGCCTCCAATCTGGGAGATATGATCAGGGCGATCAAGAAGATCCGCAAAGAACCCATCGCGGTTATCACTAATTCCTCATTCCTTCATTGTCCCGACGTGAGGGACGATCTTTCCGCTGCCGACTGTGTCTTGGCCAAACTGGACGCGGGCACGGCGGATGTTTTTGAAGCGGTCGACCAGACCCATGGGGATGTGAAGTTCTCCGATATTGTCGACGGGATCCGAGCGTTCCGCCAGATCTTCAGCGGAAAGCTCGCGCTGCAGATGATGTTCGTTGCGGAAAATATTCATCAGGCCCCGGCCATGGCCAAGATCGCCCAAAGCATCAATGCCGATGAGATCGAGATCAACACGCCGACACGCGCCTGTCCTGCCCGGGCATTGAACGAGAAGGAGATCGAGGTCATCAAGGCTTCCTTCAAAGGACTACCGGCGGTATCCATTTACGAACGGCCCGTTAAACTGAGCGCTCCGGTCAATCAGGCCGATACCCTGCGGCGGCGGGGACGCGAGCTTCCCGGCAGGAATAACCGGTCACCTTTGGACCGCGACGCACAGTTTGTATTCTCCTCATTCATCATCAGGCATCATTCAAAAGGAGAAGGTATGACTTTAAAGCTTTCCGCAAACGCGATTAAGGTTTTGGAAAAACGTTATTTAAAGAAGGACGCTGTGGGCGGCATCATTGAGACGCCCGAAGAGATGTTCCACCGTGTCGCGCAAACGATCGCGGCCGTGGACAGGGATTATGGGGCCACAGCCCAAGAGATCGCGAGAACGGAAAGCGAATTTTATCAAATGATGACCGGGCTTGAGTTCATGCCCAACTCGCCGACGCTTATGAATGCCGGCCGTCCGATGGGTCAATTGAGCGCCTGTTTTGTCCTTCCCATTGAGGACAGTATGGAATCCATATTTGACACGCTTAAGACCACGGCCATCATCCATAAAACCGGCGGAGGCACGGGTTTTTCCTTTTCCCGGCTGCGCGAGAAGAACAGCATTGTCCAGGCGACCGGCGGCATCGCCTCCGGACCGATCTCGTTCATGAAAGTTTTCGATTCCGCCACCCAGGCGGTCAAGCAGGGCGGAGCCCGACGAGGGGCGAACATGGCCATTTTGCGTATCGATCATCCGGACATTCTGGAGTTCATTGACTGCAAGGAAAAGGACAAGGAGATCAGCAATTTCAATATTTCGGTCGCCATCACCGACAAATTTTGGACAGCGCTCCAGGACAATGATGATTATGAGCTCATCTCGCCGCTGGACGGCAGGGTTGTCAGGAAGCTGAACAGCCGTCATGTGTTCGATCTGATCGTTAAGGCCGCCCACCGCAACGGCGAGCCCGGCCTTATTTTTATCGACCGCATGAATGAATACAATCCCACGCCGGAACTGGGCGCCTATGAAGCGACCAACCCCTGCGGGGAACAGGTGCTTCTGCCGTATGAAAGCTGCAACCTGGGCTCGATCAATTTATTGATGATGATCAAGGAGGGCCCGTCCGGCTATGAAGTTGATTGGGACAAGCTTCAGCTCACGGTCCGACGGGCAGTGCATTTTCTGGACAATGTCATTGATGCCAACCGTCATCCGGTGAAGGCCATCGAGGAACAAACTAAAAAGACACGCAAGATCGGACTTGGCGTCATGGGCTGGGCGTCCATGCTTTCGCGTTTGGGCATTGCCTATGATTCCGAAGAAGGGGTGGAATTGGCCGGGCGTGTGATGTCATTTGTTCTCACCGAAGCGAAGATCAAATCGCTCGAGCTGGGCCGTCAAAAAGGCGTCTTTCCGGTATTTGATAAAAGCGTTTATGCCGCAGGCGGCGATAAGACCCGTTTTCGAAACGCCACATTGACAACCTTAGCGCCGACGGGCACCATCAGCATCATTGCCGGGCCGTGCTCGTCCGGGATCGAGCCGACCTTCGCGATCTGTTATTACCGCAACGTCATGGACAAGACCAAACTCGTTGAGGTCGATCCTGTGTTCGAATGGGTGGCTCGCGAGCGCGGGTTTTACACTGTGCAACTTATGGAAAAGATCGCTCAAGAGGGTTCGATCCAGAACCTGGATGAGATCCCCTCGGACGTCAAAAAAGCTTTTGTGACCTCCCATGACATTTCTCCGGAATGGCACGTGCGCATGCAGGCCGCGTTCCAGAAATTCACGGACAATGCCGTTTCCAAAACGATCAATTTTCCGCATTCAGCAACGGAGGAAGATGTCCGCAAAGCCTACAGGCTGGCCTATGACCTTGGCTGTAAAGGCATAACCGTTTACCGTGACGGGAGCCGCGAAGATCAGGTCTTAAACGTTTCCAAAACACCCGAACCTCAAGCATCTCAAGACACGGCGGGGGTTTCATCAGCGGAATCGGCCATCGAGCCCCGTCCGCGGCCGCAGATGACGACCGGGACAACGTCCAAGATCAAGACCGGCTGCGGCAATCTTTATGTCACGATCAACAACGATGAGAAAGGTAAACCGTTCGAGGTCTTTAACCAGATGGGCAAGGCCGGCGGATGCGCATCCAGCCAGCTGGAAGCGCTCGGCAGGATGATCTCTTTGGCGTTGCGCTCAGGCATCAGTTCTGAAGACATCATCACGCAACTGCGCGGCATACGCTGTCCTGTTCCGTCGTGGGAACAAGGGACCCGGGTGTTGTCCTGCGCGGACGCGATGTCGCGGGTGCTGGAGCGCCGCGTGGCCCAGGAGGCGCAGGCGCTTCAATTGACCGCCGCGGTCCCGTCGCCGGCCAAAATGATGACGGCTGTTGCAGTCAAACCGTCCAACGGCCGGGCGGATAGATCCAACATGGTGGGTGTGTGCCCGGATTGCGGGAGTCCATTAATGCACGAAGAAGGATGTCTCAAATGTTATGGCTGCGGATTTTCCAAGTGCTGAGGCGCGAGGGACATTGTTCGTTCAAGGATGTTCTGTTTTAAACAATGAGCTGGGAATGGAATGATCATTGGTCATGACAAACGGAGGCATTGGGGGACGGGTGTTTTTTACGGACTGCTCATTCTCGCGGCCGTATACCTGGTGGCTTTGGTCTTTAGCTCCGGCGTCAAAACGGTCTCTTTAAAAGAGTTCCACTTTAAGCAGGATAACTTCACCATTTTCGCCTTAGTACACTTTATCCCGCCGATGTACAGTTTTGCCAACGAGGTGTGGTATTCCCGGGAACTGGTCGATTTTAAGACCATTGTATCGCAGCCGGGTGTTGAGCATTTCTGGTTCAATCATTACCCTTTGAGGTTCGTCACCTTTGGCATGCCGCGCGAATTCTTCTTCTGTCAGACGGGACAGCAATATGTTTATGTCCGTTCGCGGTACATGGGCCATGCGTTGGAAAGTATTTATGAACTCAAACGTACGTCCCGGGGGATCGTTTTAGACCCGGTCAGATAAAAGATGGCAGATGAATCTATCGGATGAGCAACGGATGTTCCTGGTATTTCGTTTGACCATTTTGACCTGGCTGTTCGGCTGGTTCTTTAAATTCAAATTCCTCAGCCGGCATTACGGTTTTTATACGTTCGTTTACCCGTTCTTTCACGAGCAGTTCCCGGCTTTCTTCCTGGATCCGGCTGTTTCCTACATAGCTTTTTACCTTCCGCTCGTCGCGATCTTGGTGTTCCTGACGAATAGCCGCGTCATTGCCCGGGGCGTCAGCCTGGTGATGCTGATCTGCGCGGGCATCCTTGGACTGCATATCAACAGTTACAGCGATATGACTTATATCTCCTCCTTTTGGGTGGCGATGTGGTTGTTGTGGTATGCATTTCATCTGGATGATCCCGATCATTTGCGGCAACACGCGCCGCGTCTGGCCCAATGCGTTATTGGCCTGCTTTTTCTTGGCGGAACGGTGGGGAAGCTCACTCCGGAGTACTGGGGAGGGGAGGCATTCCATCAATTAGTGGTTCTAGATACGCCGGGCTTTGTGGGACAATTGTTGACGGCGTTTTGTCCGCTACAACAGCAGCAGTTCATCATGAGCATTCTTTCTAAACTGATTATTGTCTGCGAAGCATTGCTGGTTCTTTCCCCTTTTTATCATTACCGTTTTTTCGCGGTCTTCGGGGTTTTGACCATTGTAATGCTTGTTCTGTTCCGTTCCTGGCAGATCCTTTCCGTCCTGTCGTGTTTGGGAGGCATGGTGCTGGCGTGTCTGCTAATGGTGAATCGTCCGCAGGAAGAAATGGTCCGGTCATAGAATAAATTTTTGCATCGTGAACAAGGATGTTTGAAATGTTACGGTTGCGGGTTCTCCAAGTGTTGATGGATCATTGAGCGTTCTCTGACAATCTGTTGTGTTGATGGATATGAGGGTGATATAATCCTGGCCAGTCGGAAAATCCCAATGAGCCTTGACCGAATGGTCTTCAGAAATCGGTAAGTTATGAAATCACCCAAAATTATCCCTGTCCATGACCAGGCCAAGTTTGAGAAAACGCTCAAGGAACTGGCGGATATCAAGTTTGCGCTGGATGCCTCATCCATTGTGGCGATCACAGACCAAAGAGGGAAGATCATTTACGCTAATGACCGGTTCTGTGAGATCTCGAAATATACACGGGAAGAACTGCTGGGACAAGACCACAGAGTGGTGAATTCCGGACATCATCCCAAAGATTTTTTCCGCGACTTGTGGAGAACGATCGCCAGCGGCAAGGTCTGGAAAGGTGAGATACGTAACAGAAAAAAGAACGGCGATCATTATTGGGTCGACACCACCATTGTGCCGTTTTTGAATGATCAGGGCAAACCGTACCAGTATGTGTCCATCCGCAACGAGATCACCCAGCGCAAGATCATGGAAGAGCAGATCAAGGAGCTGCCCCAAAGGATCATTCAGGCTCAGGAACACGAATGCAACCGCATCGCCCGTGACATCCATGATGATCTTGGTCAGTCGCTGGCGACCCTGAAAATGCTCATCCAGTCGGCATGGCTGGAGTCACCGGACGGCAAAGAGGTGCCGCAAGAGAAGATCATTTCTTACTTGAATGTGATCATCGACAAGTCCCGAACGCTCGCCACCCGCTTGCGGCCGTCCACGCTGGATATCCTTGGGTTGCCGACCGCCTTGAACATGTTGTTCGCCGAGGTCAATGACAGCAAAAAGCTCAAGATCAGATTTCGTCATTCATCGTTAAAAGGATTGAGGTTCAAAGCGGAAACGATCAATGTGTTTCGCATTATCCAGGAATCGGTCACCAATGTGCTCAAACATGCCAAAGCGACGAGAGTGGATGTCAGGATCAACAAGACAAAGGGCAGATTGAAAGTTTTAATTAAGGACAATGGCCAGGGGTTTGCGGCCAATGAGCGTTCCAGAGGCCTGGGGCTTGCCACCATGCAGGAGCGTGTCAAACTTTTAGGCGGGACTGTTGAGATCGTTTCCATTCCCAAAAAAGGCACAACAGTTTGTTTGGATGTGCCTGTCTACGAAGAGGGATCATGAGCGTTACTAGGATCGTACTTGCGGATGATCATGAAATGTTCCGTTGCGGGCTTAAGGGCCTGTTGGACAAACAGCCTGATTTTAAGGTTGTAGCTCAAGCCAGCGACGGGGAAGACCTGCTGGAGAAATTATCCGGTATCCGTGCGGATTGCGTGGTCCTGGACCTTTCCATGCCCAATATGGACGGGCTCTCGGCGCTCAAGGAGATCGTTAAAAAGTTCCCCAAGATCAAAACCCTTGTTTTGACCATGCAGAAAGACGCCGAGCATTTCAAACATGCTATGGCGGCCGGAGCCAACGGATATTTACTTAAGGACAGCGCTTTTGATCAGCTGGTCATGGCCATCAAAGTCGTCATGACCGGGAAGAACTATATTTCAGCCGCCATCTCCACGATGATCGCCGAGCAGTATGTGCGATCGATTGAACAGGCTGATATGCCCTCCCTGGAGATACTTACTCAGCGTGAAAAAGAGGTGTTGGCCTTGATCGCCCAAGGGCATGCCAACAAAAATATCGCCGCCCGTCTCAAGATCAGTATCCGCACCGTTGAAACCCACCGCAGCAGGCTTATCCATAAGCTGAATATCAAGACAGCCGCCGGGCTCGTTAAATATGCCATTTCCAAAGGATTGGCATAATTTGCGTGGTTGTACGTATCCGGCTGCGTAGTTTATCGAATTCACCATGATGCCAGCTTCTCCTATAATAAAAACAAAAGGAGAAGCCTATGCCTATCACTGATTTCGCCCCCAGGTATTTAAAAAGGTCGGTCAAGAAGCCGGTTTCATCTTCCGAGAGAAAAGCAAAGAAACCGGAACTATCGGCAGAAGAGTTTTATGGACTGGTCCAGCTCAAGGCCTATGAGCTCTATGAACAAAGAGGCCGTGTGTCCGGATCGGACGTCGAGGATTGGGTCAAAGCCGAGAGTTTGGTCAGGTCGCAATGTGAAAAGAGCGCGTCTTAACCGGCCATGATCTCTGTTGCTTCCCAACCTTATATCCTGATCGTTGAAGATCATTTTGAATTCCGTCAGGCGGTGCGCCGTTTTTTGGAATTAAAAAGGATCGGCGCCCGGATGATGGAGGCGTCATCCGGGGAAGAGGGTATCCTTATTGCCCAAAAGTACAGGCCCAAAGTGATCATTATGGACTTCTTATTGCGCGGAATGAACGGTCTTGAAGCGGCCCATAAGATCAAGGAAAACAATCCCAAGTGCCACATCATCATGCTGACCATGTTTGACCCCAAAGAGATCGCTCAGGTCCAGCGGGACACAGCGATCAAATTGTTCATCGACAAGGAAAACCTGTACGACCAGCTTATCCCCGCCCTTGATAAAATTCTTTAAGACGCCGTTTCAGCGCGGCATTGAGTCTGCGATCAATTGTGCATAAGCTTAGACATGTATTTTTTGTACATGTTATCTAGGTTTTTAACCTGGGTTGACCTAACGGTGCCGGTGGTTCATAGTCATTTTATATTTGTGACTATAAAAATTAACCAAGCAGAAGCTGAACGTAAATTCGCTTGTTCGCTTTTGCCGGACATCGTACAATGGAGGTCAATTGAACCGGTTCCCTGAGAATTTTCTGCGCATGTCCGATTACAATCAAAAATACAAGGTCAGTGAAAAACTCCTCGCCAGTGTTGTTCACTTCTCTGAGGATTCCATCATTATTACCGACAAAGATCTGGACAGTCCCGGTCCGCGTATCGTTTACGTTAATCCGGGTTTCACCCGCATGACAGGGTATTTGCCTGAAGAAGTCATCGGTAAAACGCCCAGGATCCTGCAGGGGCCCAAGACCGATCTTGCCGTTTTAAGAGAATTGCGGCGCACCCTGGATGCGGGTAGAGTTTTCTTCGGACAGGCTGTCAATTACCGCAAGGACGGCAGTGAATTCTGGAATGAGTGGCACATCGAACCTATCCGGGATGACGACGGGGCGGTCACCCATTTTATCGCGATCCAGCACGACATCACCGAACGCAAGAACAACGAGTTTGCGGTCCACCAGAAGAACCTGGCCCTGCAGGAGATCCTCGCCCAGATCGAGATCGAAAAGAAACGCATCAAGGAAGATGTCCATATTAATGTCGATAAAGTTTTACTGCCTGTTCTCAAGAAAATGCGCCGGCGGGGCACCCAGCTGGACAAGAAATACATCGACATTCTCGAAAGCAATCTCAAAGACCTGACGGCCTCGTTCGGGCGCAGCGTGTCCCAGGAAAAGCTCCGTCTTTCACCGCGCGAGGTGGAGATCGCCAATCTCATCAAAAGCGGCATCAGCAGCAAAGAGATATCCCAAATGCTCAACATCTCATTTAAGACCGTTGAGACCCACCGCAACAAGATCCGCAAGAAATTCGGCATCCGCAACAAAGATATTAACCTAACAACCTATCTTCAAACGTTTTAGAGAAGAATCTAACCCTTTCCAGATCGTGTATATCTGATACATGATGTCTAAGTCATCAAGAGGCGTTGCCGGCCCGTTCCATTCTGCTATTGTTAGAACGTGGCACTTAAGGTCAAAACTATCCGTCATTTGATTTGGACAGCGGTTATCTCCGCGGTGTTCCTGTGTTCCGGCACCTCGATGGCAGCGACCATTGAGTTCGGACCGCAAGAAACCCGGATCAAGGCATCCATTAAGTACACGGTCATCGGCCAATACGTGGCCGGATTCGATGCCTTTAAGGGGACAATCACGGCCGACCCGCAAACAGGAAAGATCCTGTCCGTCGTTCTTGAGATCGATGCCCGGAGCATCCATTCGAATTGCACAACCTGCGACGATATTGTCAGGTCCCGTCAACTGCTTGATACTGAGCGTTATCCCAAGATCATTTTCAAGAGCAGCTCCATCATCGAGGACGACAACGGCTATCGCGTAACAGGTATTCTGGATCTGCACGGAGTACAAAAAGAAATGACATTCCCATTCGATGTGGTGATGGGGGAAGGGCCGGTTGCCGGCCAAAAGAACCTGGATATTCAGGGCAAGTGGGTCATTAACCGCAAGGAGTTTGGCATCATCTGGAACAGAGTGCTCGATAAGGGCGGAATTCTGGTCGGAAATCACATCACGGTCCACTGGGGCATCAAAGCCGTTATCTAACAACACGGGAGGAAATTATGAAGAAGTTATGCATCGCTTTAATTGTTATGATCGTCCTATGGGCTCCGCAGGCGCATGCGCAGAACGCGCCGTCCAGGAAATTATTTCGCGGAGCGGTCAATATTCTAACGGCACCCATCGAAGTTCCCAAACAGGCGCGCGCCTACTGGATCAAGGGCGCAACGATAACCCCGCACATCTTGGCCTGGATCGCATCCGGCACGGTGTGGGGCGTTGTGCAGACGGTCAAGCGCGCCGGTTCCGGTGTCTGGGATGTTGTGACATTTCCCTTTGATAAACCTGAGGGGCGTGAGCCGCTTTTAAAGCCTGATTATGTGTTCCAAGAATGGCCCAGAAATCCGGTGAGCGGACGATGATGCAGCTTGGCCGAAAAAATCTGAAGGTCGTTGTGCTGGGCGCAACCGGCTACGTCGGCGGGCGCTTGGTCCCGCAATTGCTCGACGGCGGTTATCAAGTGCGCGCGGCCGGAAGGTCTTTGGAAAAACTCAAAAGCCGTTACTGGGCATCACACAAGAATGTGGAGCTTGCGTCCGTCGATGTTCATGATCAGGATTCGCTGCGCGCGGCCCTCACGGGCGCGGATGTTGCCTATTATCTGGTGCATTCGATGAACCCGCAGTCCGCGGATTTTGAATATGACGACCGTCAGGCCGCCAATCATATGGTGAAAGCCGCGCGGGATTGCGGCCTTAAACGCATTATTTATTTAGGCGGTCTGGGAGAACAAAGTGATCGGTTAAGCAAGCATCTGAA
>CAZLRE010000014.1:13550-15342 GCA_964561885.1 uncultured Planctomycetales bacterium
TCATGAAGTTTCCGAGATCCTCAAATTGGGGACAGTTCCGGTCACGGTATTCCGTGCGGCCATGATCATCGGCTCCGGCAGCGCATCTTTTGAGATCCTGCGTTATCTCGTCGACCGTCTGCCGGTCATGGTCACCCCGCGCTGGGTGAAGACACCGAACCAGCCCATTGCGATCCGTAACGTTATTGAATATCTGTGCCGGTGTCTCGATAAGAAAGAGACAGCAGGGGAGACGTTCGATATCGGAGGGCCTGAAGTGCTCTCCTATCTTGATCTCATGCGCATCTACGCCGAGGTTGCGGGCTTAAGAAAGAGATTTGTTATTCCGGTGCCGGTGTTGACCCCGAGGTTGAGTTCTTTATGGATCCATCTGGTGACACCGGTCCCCAGTTATATCGCTCAACCTTTGGCGGAAGGTTTAAAGAATCCTGTCGTCTGCAAAGACACGCGCATCACCCGGATTATTCCCCAGGATCTGTTGAGCTGCCGGGAGGCGATCACGCGCGCTCTGATGTCGATCAATAACAATGATGTCAAAACGCATTGGACAGATGCCGGGGAGATCCCTCCGTGCGCGGCGGCCCAGACCGGCGACCCGTCTTGGGCGGGAGGAACGATCCTGGAAGATAAACGCGTCCGACAGGTGCGGGCATCGGCGCGCAGCGTCTGGCAGATCGTCTCTCAGATCGGCGGGCACACCGGATGGTATCACGGGACGTGGCTGTGGGTGCTTCGCGGTTTTCTCGACCGTCTTCTCGGCGGCGTCGGTTCATCCCGCGGCCGCAGGAATGCCGTTGAGATCCTTCCCGGCGATGTTCTTGATTTCTGGCGAGTCGTGGATGTTCAGCCGGAGCGCCGCTTGCGTCTGGCCGCTGAAATGAAATTGCCAGGCATCGCAACACTTGAATTCCGGATCAAAGAATCGGGGAGGGACAATTGTGAGATCATACAGCACGCCCGCTTCCAGCCGCGGGGATTGGCAGGGATCTGTTATTGGTATATACTGATCGGGCTTCATGAGTATATCTTCGGCGGCATGATCCGCAAGATCGCCAAATTGGCCGAATCATCCGTTCGTGACATCCGTTAAGAGGGGGGAAAATGAATAACGTTCAGATCAAGATCGATTCACCTATCGGTGATCTCTATTTAGTGGCTTCTTCGAAAGGATTGCGCGGGATTTACTGGAACAAGCAATCGGTGCGGCTAGTCAACAAAACGGATGCCTCCAAGCCGGAGGAGAAAATATTAGATAAAACATCCAAACAATTGTCGGAATATTTCAGCGCAACGCGCAAGCAATTTGATCTACCTTTGGACCTTGAAGGAACGGCCTTTCAGAAGAAGGTCTGGCAGCAATTGCAGAGAATACCGTTCGGTCAAACCGTTTCCTACGGCGATGTGGCCAAACGCATCAAAAATCCCAAGGCTGTGCGCGCGGTGGGTTCGGCCAACGGCAAGAACCCTGTCTGCGTCATCGTTCCCTGTCACCGGGTGATCGCATCCGATGGTACCATCGGCGGTTATTCCGGCGGGCTTCAGGTTAAACGCAAGCTCCTTGCGCTTGAAGGGATCAAGCGTTTTTAGTTGTGATCTCGCCGTTTTAAAATCTTTCTCAATTCATAAGAAAATAAATCTTGACAGGATCGGATTGATGGTTTAACATTGAACTAGATATGGGAACAAAACACAAAGGAACAGATAAGGAAAAGTTGGCTTTGGACGCGATGATCAAGCTCGTGCGCTCAGCAGAGTCGCTGGTGCACGCGACCAAAGACAGTTATTCCAAGGC
>CAZLRE010000015.1:0-15238 GCA_964561885.1 uncultured Planctomycetales bacterium
ACCGATTTCGTGATCGCGCCGAATTTTCAGTCTGATGAAGCCAAGATCGTGGATGCGATTCCCGACGGATGGGAAAGTCTGGACGTCGGTCCCAAGACACGTAAAGCCTATAAGGAAATCCTTTCCAAGGCGAAAACCATTGTCTGGAACGGTCCGCTGGGAGTTTTTGAACGCGACGCGTATGCCAAAGGCACCCGCGAGATCGCGGAATTCTTCGCTACCTTAAAAGATGTGACGGTCATCATCGGCGGGGGAGACTCAGCCGCGGCTGTTGCCAAATTCAATCTGGAAGACAAAATGACGCACATTTCAACCGGAGGCGGCGCTTCATTGGAATTCCTCGAAGGCAAAGAGCTTCCCGGCATCGCGGCTTTGAACGACAAGGCCAAGGCAGGCGCCCATGCGTAAGATCATTATCGCCGGCAACTGGAAACTCAACAAGACATTGTTCGAAGCCATCGACCTGGTCAATGGTCTTAAGCGTGAGTTGGTGGATGTGACCGCTGTTGATATTGTGGTTTGTCCGGTCTTTACCGCGCTATCTGATGTCAAGGATGCGTTGACGGATTCCAATATCGAACTCGGCGCTCAAAACGTTTACTGGGAAGATTCCGGCGCTTTCACCGGCGAGGTTTCCGCTCCTCTTCTTAAAGATGTCGGGGTCAAATATGTGATCATTGGGCACTCCGAACGCCGTCAGTTCTTCGGCGAGACCAATCAAACGGTCAATAAACGCCTTAAAGCTGTTTTAAAGCACAAGCTCATTCCTATTGTTTGCGTCGGCGAAAATCTTCAGGAACGCGAATCCAACAAAACTTTTGATGTGGTGCGCGATCATGTGCAGGGATCGCTCGCCGGTTTGACCAAAGAAGAAATTAAAGGTTTGGTCATTGCCTATGAACCGGTGTGGGCGATCGGCACGGGCAAGACCGCGACCTCCCAGCAGGCCCAGGAAGTGCACAAATATATCCGTGATCTATTAGAGAAAATGACCGACCGCGAGACAGCCCAGGCCGTGCGCATTCAGTACGGCGGAAGCGTGAAGCCCGAGAATACCGCGGAGCTGATCGGTCAGGAAGATATCGACGGTGCTTTGGTCGGCGGTGCGAGTCTCAAGGCTGATTCGTTCGCGGCGATCGTTAAGAACAGCGTTACGGTTGCTACAAAATAAACGCATTGTTGTACGTTATACGTGATACGTTTTACGAAAAATATTTTACGTACCACATACCACGGATCACGTACCACGAAGCTACAAGGAGAAACACATATGATGACGTTCATTTTAGTGATCCATTCGATCGCATGTATCCTGTTGGTATTGACGGTCCTGATGCAGGCCGGACGCGGCGGCGGTTTGACCGAAAGTTTTTCGTCCGCTGAATCTGTTTTCGGAGCCCAGACCAGCTCGTTCATGGTCAAAGCCACGGGAATTCTGGCAACGATCTTTTTTACGACATCTTTAATTCTGGCCTTTTTGTCAGCCCGTCAGGAACGATCGCTCATGGACAGCCAGAAAACAGCGCCGGTCGCCCAGAGCGCGGCAAGCAAGAGCGCCACAACTGAACCTCTCCAAGAAGCAGCCCAAGCGGTCGCTTCGGTCGAAACCGAATTGCCGCCTGCTGAAGTTCCGGCTTCGGTCTCTGAAGCTCTTGATCAGGCTGCGGACGTTCTTGCTAACACCCAGCAGTAACGACCATTTCGAGGGACTTGCCGGTGACGGTCATCCGCCGCTTTAGAACCATTTCTGTCCTCTGCGTTCTCCTGCAGCTCATATTCCTCACACCGTTTGTCCTTGCCCAAACTTCCAACTCCGCATCCAAATACGGCGGACAATTGGTTTTCTCGACGACTTCCGACCCCAAATCATTCAACGACATGGTGGCCAAAGAAACATCCACGACCCTGGTGACCGGTCTTTTGTTCGAAGGCCTGACGCGTCTGAATGCCGAAACATTGAAGGTCGAGCCTAATCTCGCCGAGCGCTGGACTGTTTCCCAGGACGGGCTCACATGGACATTTTATTTGCGTAAGAATATTCTGTGGAGCGACGGCGCCCCGTTGACCGCCGATGATGTTGTCTTTACGTTCAATGACCTCATTTATAACCCGCAGGTCGCCAATTCTTCCAAAGATATCTTTACGATCGACGGCCAGGCCTTCAAGGTCAGCAAGGTCGATGACCATACCGTTGAATTTGTTTTGCCGGTCAAATTCGCGCCGTTTTTAAGGAGCATGAGCCAGTCGATCCTGCCGAAGCATAAGCTTATGAAATCCGTCGAAGATGGAAAGTTCAATTTTACCTGGGGCATCGACACCGACCCGAAGGAGATCATTGGACAGGGTGCGTTCGTTTTATCGCAATATCATCCGGGTGAGAGCATCATCTTCAAGCGCAATCCTCGTTATTGGCGCAAATCTGAAGGCGGGGATCAATTGCCGTACTTGGATGAACTTGTTGTTCTGATCGTTCCTTCAAGCGATGTTGAATTGCTCAAGTTCATGGAAGGCAGCCTCGATTATTATGATCTGCGCGGCATGGATTATCCGATCGTTAAGCCGCTTGAGAGAAAGAAGGATTTCACGATCTTTGATATGGGCCCTTCGATGGGCAGCAGTTTTATAGTTTTTAATCTCAATCCCGGCAGCAACCCCAAAACAAACGCGCCGTTCGTCGATCCGGTTATATCCGGCTGGTTCAATGATATCAACTTCAGACGCGCGGTTGCCCACGCGATCGACCGCGATGAGATGATCAAGATCGTTCTCAACGGACTGGGTTATCCGCAGCATTCACCGCTGAGCCCGGGCGCGGGATTTTTCTTCAATCCCGATGTTACCAAGTACGATTTTGATTTAAACCAGGCTCGTGAGATCCTGACCAAGGCCGGTTATATGGACCGCGACGGTGACGGGACGATCGAGGACAGGGCAGGCAATAAGGTCACCTTTAACATCGCCACCAACGCCGACAGCACGGAGCGCATGGATTTTGCTTCCATCATCCGTCATGACCTTGAACAGTTGGGAATGGATGTCAAACTGCAGCCGGTTGAATTCAACACGCTCGTGAGCAAACTCACCTCGACCTTCGAATGGGAGGCCATCGTCCTGGGTCTGACCGGAGGCATCGAACCGCACTTCGGCAAGAACGTCTGGACATCCAACGGCCAGCTGCACATGTGGAATCCCCGCCAGGAGAAACCCGCGACCGAATGGGAGAAAAGGATCGACGAGCTATTTACCCTGGGTGTTCAGGAACTCAATGAGGACAAGCGCAAGGTCATTTACGATGAATATCAAAAGATCGCAAGCGATAAACTTCCGGTCATCTACACCGTCTTAAGCGCGCGCCTGGCCGCGGTCAGAAATAAGTTCGGCAACTTGAAACCGTCGAATTACGGCGGTGTTCTTCACAATATTGAAGAAATTTACATAAAACCTGAGTATCGATAATATGGCACGATTCATTCTTCAGCGACTATTGGTCTTTATCCCCATGCTTTTGGGGATCACGTTCTTGACGTTCGTGCTCATGCGGGTTACGCCCGGAAATTATCTGGATACCATCCGTTTGGATCCCCAGATCTCCCAGGAGACGATCGAACGTTATCAAAAACTGTATCAGCTCGATAAACCCCTGATCGTTCAATATGGTCATTGGCTCAAGAACGTCTGCCGTCTGGAATTCGGGTATTCTTTTCACTACAACGTTCCGGTCGCTCACATCATAAGCGGCCGGTTGTTCAATACATTTATTTTATCGTTGAGCGCGTTTTTGGTGACGTGGCTCATCGCTCTGCCGTTAGGCGTTTGGGTGGCGCTGCGACGTGATCAATGGCCGGATAAGATCGTGCAGACCTGCGCGTATGTTTTCTTTTCCCTGCCGACATTTTTTATCACAATGATCTTTCTTTTTTGGGCGAGCCAGTCGGGCATTCTTCCTTTGGGAGGGATGCGCAGTCCTGATTTCGCGCACATGACGCTTATGGAGCAGATATGGGACCTTGCCAAGCATCTGGTTATCCCGGTCGCCGCACTGTCATTGGGCAGTATCGGATATCTTCAGAAGATCATGCGCGGTAATATGCTCGAGGTGTTGGGGCAGAATTATATTCTGACCGCGCGCGCCAAAGGCCTGCCCGAGGGCCGTGTGGTTTACGGGCATGCGCTTCGAAACGCCATCAATCCTTTGATCACACTGTTAGGTTATGAATTCTCGGCGTTGTTAAGCGGTGCGGCGTTAACCGAGATCATCTGCAGCTGGCCGGGGTTAGGATCGCTCATGCTCACGGCCGTGCGCGCCAAGGATATTTATCTGGTCATGGCCAGCATGCTCATGGGGTCGTTCATGTTCATCGTCGGTAATTTATTGGCGGATATCGCGCTTGCCAAGGCCGATCCGCGCATCACATATGGAAAACGTCATTAAACCGGTCAGCGAATTTCGATCGCACCTGCGTGATTTTAAGAAAAATCGCGTTGCGGTCCTCTGCGTCTGGATCTTGTTTGTCCTTTACGCGGCCGCGGCGTTCGCGGATTTCCTGGCCCCGTATTCGTTCAAGGACGAAGACCGGACATATTCGTATTGTCCCCCGTCGAAGATCCATTGGATGAAGGATGGGAAGCCCGTCCGGCCTTTTATTCACGGGGTCAAACTGGAGTATAACGAACTTCACGCGCGGGATTATAAAACCGATGAGAGCCAGGTGTATCCGATACGCTTGTTGATCACAGGTGAACCGTATCAGCTGATGGGATTAATTCCCATGAAGCACCGTTTATTCGGGGTTGATAAGCCGGGGCGATTGCACCTGTTCGGCGCTGACGCCCGCGGCCGCGACATTTTCTCCAGAATTCTTTACGGCGCGCGTGTTTCGCTGTCCATTGGTCTTGTCGGTGTTGCCATTTCTTTTGCCCTCGGTCTTTTGATCGGCGGTATCGCCGGTTACTACGGCGGCTGGGTGGATGGTCTTTTGATGCGTATTTGTGAAATGCTCATGATGGTCCCGGGATTTTATCTGTTGCTGGCTTTCCGCGCGGCTGTGCCGGATGATTTTAATTCGCTTCAAACCTATTGCGCGATCGTCATTATATTCGCCTTCATCGGCTGGCCGTCGTTGGCGCGCGTCATCCGCGGCATGTGTCTGTCATTGCGTGAACGTGAATATGTGTTGGCGGCCAAGACCATGGGCGTATCCGACATTAAGATCATCACCCGTCATTTGCTGCCGCACACGGCTTCGAACACCATCTTTGCTGTTGTGTTGTCCGTGCCCGGTTATATTCTCGGAGAAACAGGCTTGAGTTTGATCGGCTTGGGCATTCAGGACCCGTACGCCAGCTGGGGCAATATGCTCACCGAAGCCATGAGCATCGTGCGCATTCAGTTCGCGCCGTGGATACTTACGCCGGCGTTCTTTATTTTTATTACGGTCTTTTGTCTGAATGTCATCGGCGATACTTTAAGAGATTGTTTAGATCCCATGTTCAAACCTGCAAGAGGAGCAAAACCGTGACGCAGGACATTTTAAATGTGCAGGATCTTTCGGTGTCCCTGGCAGATGATCCCAAGCGCAAGATCATTAGCGACGTGTCCTTTTCGGTCAAGCCTTTGAGCGTTGTTGCGTTGGTCGGCGGTTCCGGGAGCGGAAAGACCACGACGGGTTTGAGTATTTTGCGGCTTCTTTCGCCGGCGCTCAGGATCGATCAAGGCAAGATATTTTTCAAAGGAGAAGATGTTCTGGCTTTTGATGACCAGCGCATCCGTGCGGTCAGGGGCAAAGCCATCGGCATGGTTTTTCAGGACCCGCTTCAGGCGTTCAATCCGGTCTTCACCGTTGGTTATCAGATATCGGAAGTATTTGAGTTCCATGCAAAATTATCACCGCATGAGATCAAAGAGCAAACACTGGAGCTTTTGACCCAGGTCGGGATCGATGATCCGAGACGCGTTTATCAAAGTTATCCGCATCAGTTAAGCGGAGGTATGCGCCAGCGCGCGATGATCGCCCAGGCGATCGCTGCCAAACCGTCTTTGCTCATCGCTGATGAGCCCACCAGCAGCCTGGATGTGACGCTGCAGGCCATGGTCCTGGAGCTTTTTGAAAAACTCAAAGAGCAGTACCGGTTGTCGATCATTCTCATCACGCATGATCTGGGTATTGTGTCGCACATGGCCGATGAGATCGTTGTCATGAACGAGGGAAGGGTTGTTGAATCCGGGACCAAAAGCCATGTGATGAAACAGGCTAGGCATCCCTACACCCAGAAATTGATAAGGACTCTGGCAGTTTGATGCTTTGTGAACTAAAAAACATTAAGAAATATTTCTCCGCTGGCCATTCGTCATGGGGGAGACCTCAGCAGATCATCAAAGCGGTGGACGGCGTTGATTTATCGTTAAGATCGGGCGAGACGCTCTCCATCGTCGGAGAATCAGGCTGCGGCAAGACCACGCTCGCAAGGGTTGTTGCGGACCTTTACCGCGCGGATTCCGGCAAGGTTGTCTTTAACGGTTCCGATATCCGCGTGATGGATCATGAATGTTACCGCGATTTCCGCCGGTCTGTTCAAGTGGTGTTCCAGGACCCTTACAACAGTTTGGACCCGCGTTTTACAGTCTTACGCCTGATGTTGGAGGCCTTTACGCTCCATCAAAATATCAGACCTTCCGAATGCCAAGGGAGGATCGAAGAGGTCCTTAAGTCCGTTGAACTTCCAGAGGGTATCCTTCTTCGTTATCCGCATGAATTCAGCGGCGGGGAACGCCAGAGGCTCGCCATCGCGCGCGCCATCGCCGGCCAGCCGAAACTGGTCATCCTGGATGAGGCGGTCTCATCGCTCGACGTACTTGTGCAGGAGGACATCCTCAGGCTTTTGGCGTCGCTGAAACAGCGTCTGGGATTGACGTATCTTTTTATTTCCCACAATCTGCGTGTGGTTGCTAGAATCTCTGATAAAATAGCCGTAATGTATAAGGGCAAAATTGTGGAAATTGGCCCGGCGGCTGATCTGATCGCCCGTCCGGCGCATCCTTATACGCGTGAATTATGGAAAGCGTCGGTTGAATACCGTTTTTCTGCAGAGCGCCGGGCTTGGTCTTTGCCGCAGGACGGCAAGGGTGTCACGGTGGGCCCTGATCATTGGACCATGAACACCGAGTCTAAGTAAAATAAGGAGAACATGTGAGCGATTTCTTTTATAGAACATTGAGCCGCATCACGGGGTATTTCGCTATCGGCGTGATGTGCGGTCTTTACGCGCTTTCGACGAATATCGAGATCAAAGACCTTGATCTCTGGCTGCATTTAAAGATGGGCAAATTCATCATCGAGAACGGATATGTTCCGACTGTCGATGTGTTGTCCAATTCGATCGCCGGCAAGCCGTGGATCAACCACGAATGGCTCTTTCAGGTCATTGTTTATTCCATCAAAAATCTGTGGGGTTTTGAAGGTCTTGTTACCATGCAGGTGGTGATCGTGCTTTTGACCGTCGCCCTTCTGCTTTTTTTGGGATATAGCGAACGCCGCCAGGGCTTGATCGTGTTTTTGCTTCTTTTGGTTTTGTTCAATTACCAGATGCGTTTTACCATCCGGCCCGATCTGTACAGCCTGCTGTTCTTTGTTCTCTACATGCAGATCCTTTCGACAAAATTGCATGAACGCTGGAGCCTTCCGTTTCTTTTCTTGCTCCAGGCATTGTGGAGCAATATCCACGGGTTCTTTTTTTTGGGGCCGATCCTTGTGTCCATGGCGGTTTTAGCCGAGTTCATCAAACGGCGCGTTCCTTTGCCATGGCAATGGAACGAGGTCGGTCGGCTGACGGACGACGAGTATGGGCGTCTGCAAGCCATCTGGCTCGTGGTCATCGGCGCCTGTTTGCTCAACCCATGCTTTATTGAAGGCGCGGTCTATCCGATCAATGTTTTGCGCAACATCTCCGGCGATAATAAGGTGTTCTTCCAGCATATTGTGGAATTGCAGAAACCTATCCCGACCTGGGAGACCCTTTTTTCCATGGGCGATTACCTGCATTATCGTCTGCTCATTCTTATCTCCTTATTGAGTTTCTTGTTTAACAGGCGGCGCATTGACGTTGCGGCCCTTTTGTTCTGGCTTGCATTTTTGGGATTCTCACTGTCAGCTTGCCGGAATCTGGTGTTCTTTTCATTCGCGGCGTATTTGGTCATCATGGTCAATATGGTCACCATCCGCCTGGATGATCTTGTTCCTCTGCGGTTTTCCCAGGAGAAGTTCAAACATCTGAGCGTTATTTTCGGTAAGATCGCGCTCATCATATGGATGATCAATTTTGGCGCCCAGCTGATGAATAACGGATATTTCAATTACGACACCTTTGAGCGCAAAAGCGAGTATGAGGGTGTTTCGCTGCGGAACTTTCCGTATCGCGCGGTGAATTTCCTTGTCGAGAACAAGGTCAAAGGCAACTTTTTCAATGATTTTAATACCGGCGCCTATCTGATCGGACGCACGTATCCCAATATCAAGCCGTTTATCGACGGCCGCACCGAGGTCTATGGCGCGGAGTTTTTCACCAAGAAGTATCTAAAGTTGTGGGGCGGGGGTGATTCGAAACTTTTTGATGAACTTGCTCAAGAATACAATTGGGTCGGGGCATTCCTGAATTCCAACGCCCATCCGACCCCGGAGAAAACGCTCAAGATGTTCATCAACAAGAAGGGCTGGGTGCCTGTTTATTTCGATTATGACGGGATGATCTTTTTAAAGAACATTCCCCAGAATAAAGAGTTGATCGACCGCTTTGGTATCGATTTCAAGACTTGGAAGCCGAGGGACTTTGATCTTCAAAAGCTGGGGTCCAAACCGATCACCCCGTTGCTTCAGATCAACAGGGGATTCACGCTTTATGGACTGAAGCAATATGACCTTGCCTTAAAAGAAATGGAGATGGCCGCCTTGATCGCCCCTCAAAGTGTTGAGATCTATAAATTGAGAGGAAAGATCTATGAGGTCCAAAAGAAGTACGAAGAGGCGTTCCTGAATTACAGGATCGCCTCCAGCATGTTCCCTGCCGACGGTGATCTGCGCGGGAAACTCGGTCTGGCCTACGAGAATATGGGCAATTTCGAAGGCGCTATCGAACAGTTCGAGAAATCGATCCGTTATGCGCCTCAGCATGTGCAGAGTTATTATTCGCTGGCCCGGTGTTTGGCCCGCGCCGGGAAGATCGATAAGGCCAGAGAAGCCTTGCGTAAAGCTGTCGCGATGGAGCCCAATAATAGCGTTGAACTCCTGAAGATCGGTGATATTATGTTCCAGCAAAAAGTGTATGATCGCGCCCTAGTGATCTATCAGAAGGCATTGTTCGGCAACAAGGACTGGGACAAAGTGTATTACCGGATCGCCCTGGCCTATGTCGCCCTTCGCGATCTTGAGCAGGCTAAGGCGCATTTTAAGAAAAGTATCGAGGCCAAGCCCGACGGAAAGTTTGCCCAGAAAGCTGCCGACAAGATGGCCCGGCTGTCATCGTTGGAAGTCTCAAAAGATTAAGGTAAAGGTGTTCTCATGCGTGATGTTTTGACGTTCATTTTAGCGGGAGGCAAGGGCGAGCGGCTTAATCCCCTGACCAGAGACAGAGCAAAACCCGCGGTTCCCTTTGGCGGGATCTACCGCATCATTGATTTTACCCTCAGTAATTGCGTCAATTCCGGCCTCAGGCGCATTTTTCTTCTCACTCAATATAAATCGTTTTCCTTACAGCGGCATTTGCTGGAAGGCTGGAATATTTATTCCAACCAGCTGGGGGAATTCATCGACATCATCCCCGCCCAGCAGCGCATCGGCGCAGACTGGTATAAAGGAACCGCGGATGCGATCTACCAGAATATCTACGCGATCGAGGATTATAATCCCAAGCTCATTTTGATCCTTGCCGGCGACCATGTGTACAGAATGGATTACCGCAAGCTTTTCGATTACCATCTGGAGCGCAAGGCGGACATGACCGTCGGGTGCATCCGCATGCCCAAGGAAGAGTCGGTGAATTTCGGCATCATTGAGGTTGATAAACACAACCGCGTCTCCGGTTTTCAGGAGAAACCCCAGGAACCGCGGACCATTCCGGGTTCGCCGAAACAGATATACGGGTCCATGGGCATTTATCTGTTTAACGCGGATGTGCTTCTCAAGGAGCTCGGTGTCGATGCCAAACGCACGGACTCTGACCATGATTTCGGAAAGAACATCATTCCGCAGATGATCACAAAGAAGATGAACGTCTTTGCCTATCAATTTGACGACGAGGCCAATGTGTCCGCCTACTGGCGCGACATCGGGACCCGTGATGCCTATTATCAGGCCAATATGGATCTGGTGGGTCCGAACCCGAAGTTCAATCTGTATGACAAGTCCTGGCCGTTACGAACATATCACCATCAATACCCGCCTATCAAAGTCATGGCGACCGCTGGGCATAAAGGTTCGATCGAGAATTCTTTGATCGCCAGCGGATGCGTTATCGAAGGCGCCACGATCATCAATTCTGTCCTGTCCTCCAATGTGACGGTCAAAAGCGGCGCCCAGATCACCAATTCGGTCATTATGGAAGGTGTGGTGGTGGCAGAAGGTGCGAAGATCCAGAACGCCATCGTCGATAAAGACAATGTTGTTCCTTCCGGATGCAAAATAGGTTTTGATCTGGCCCAGGAACGTGAAAAATTCGCGGTCACGACATCCGGCATTGTCATAGTTGCCAAGCGCACGCCTTTGTGATATTTTTATTTAAAAAATTTCGGGAATAATCTATGAAAATGATCGTCCAGCCAAAAATCCGCGGTTTCATCTGTACAACAGCGCATCCTCAAGGTTGCGCGGCAAATGTCCAGGAACAGATCGATTTCGTTAAAAAGCGCTCGCCAATTACCGGCGGTCCTAAGAAAGTCTTGGTCATCGGGGCCTCCACCGGATACGGACTGGCCTCGCGCATTACAGCGGCCTTTGGATGTCAAGCTGCCACGCTAGGTGTTTTTTTTGAACGTCCATCCGAGGGCAAGCGCACGGCAACGGCCGGCTGGTATAATTCCGTGGCGTTCCATAAAGCCGCCCGCGCCGCAGGTCTTTATGCTAAGAGCATCAACGGGGACGCCTTCTCCGATGAGATACGGCAACAGACCATTGACCTGATCAAAAAAGATCTGGGGCAGGTGGATTGTGTTATTTACAGTTTGGCATCACCCCGCCGGACCCATCCCAAAACAGGAGAGGTCTATAAATCCGTTCTCAGGCCCAAAGGGCAAACCTATACCAACAAGTCCATTGATTTCGAGAAGAATGAGGTCATGGATGTGACTTTGCCCGCGGCGTCCGAAGAAGAGATCCAGCATACGATCATGGTCATGGGCGGCGAGGACTGGCAGATGTGGATCGACTCGTTAAAAAGCGCCGGAGTTCTTGCCAACGGCGCTGTGACGGTCGCTTATTCCTATATCGGACCTGATGTCACGACCCCGGTCTATCGCAACGGCACCATCGGCGCCGCGAAGGACCATCTGGAGGCGACCGCGCACACGCTTGATAAGGTCATGAAAAATAGCGGCGGACGCGCGTTCGTGTCTGTTAATAAAGCGCTCGTGACCCAATCCAGTTCAGCGATCCCGTTTATTCCGCTTTATTTTGTGATCCTCATGAAGGTGATGAAAAAGAAAAATATCCATGAGGACACAATCGCCCAGATATACCGTTTATTTTCCGACCGACTTTATAACGGGCGGCCGTTGGTCCAAGTTCCGGTCGATGATCAGGGCCGTGTGCGCGTGGATGATTATGAAATGCGCCAGGACGTGCAGGACGAAGTTGCTGCCGTATGGAAAAATATCTCGACGGTCAATGTCAAGGATATCGCCGACGTCAAAGGTTATGAAGAGGATTTTCTCAAGCTTTTCGGTTTCGGATTCCCCGGTGTCAATTATGATCAGGAAGTCGAAGTTGATCTTTCCATAGAATAACCCGCCGTGTCTTAAAAAATCCAAAGAACGTCATTCGCATTGATTGCATAAAAATGTCACGCTTTGCATTTCGCGTGACAAGTGAGTGTTTTTTAATTTTCGCTCGTAAGACGAACGTTTTGAATAGATTAAAAAATAACTGAAATGTTCGTTGACACTCCTATCAATATTTAATAGATTGAACTCAGTAAAATTTAAGTATTTATACTTGATCCTATATATCAACAAGCGGGGTGACCGTATGGATGAAAAAACAATTTTAACCATCGATGAGTTGGCTGAATACCTCAGAGTGAAAAAGCGAACGGTGTATGACTGGGTCAAGAAAGGAAAGATCCCGGCGATCAAGACCGTCGGGCAGTGGCGTTTCCGCAAAGACAAGATCGAAGAGTGGCTGGAAACCCATAATTAAGGAGACTCAGGCATGGGCGATGTGAAGTCGAATGTTGAAGCAGATCTGCGTGAATTGGTGGCCACTATCCTTGAGGTTGAGCCTGACACTATTGATGCCCAGGCAAGTTTCGTCAAAGATCTGGGTATGGATTCGATGATGGCGCTCGAGATATTGGCCAGCATCGAAAAGAAATACAAAATTGTGATCCCCGAAGAGACTCTGGCCAAGTTCACCTCTCTGAGCCAGACCGTCAAGATTGTTCAAGACATGCTCGATAATAAATAATCCCGTCAATCCCTGCCTTTGCGCCAAGGAGATGGCATGTATTTTAAAAAGTTAGAGATATTCGGATTCAAATCGTTCGCCGATAAAATGGTCCTCAATTTTGAGGAAGGCATCACCGCCATCGTCGGGCCCAACGGCTGCGGCAAGAGCAATGTTTTTGATTCCATCCGATGGGTTTTGGGCGAACAGAGCGTCAAAGAACTGCGCGGCTCCTCGATGGAGGATGTGATCTTTAACGGCACGGACAAGCGTCCCGGTCTTGGCTTTGCCGAGGTCAGTCTTACCTTCGCCAATGAATCGCGCGCGTTGGCCATCGAATATGATGAGGTGACCATCTCCCGCAGGCTGTTTCGTTCCGGCGAAAGCGAATATCTCATCAACAAATCACCGGTCCGTCTGAAGGATATCTCCGAACTGCTCATGGGCACCGGTATAGGCGCCGAAGCGTATTCCATGGTCCAGCAGGGCAAGGTCGACTTGGTCGTCAGCGCCAAGCCC
Source organism: uncultured Planctomycetales bacterium (assembly GCA_964561885.1). GTDB lineage: Bacteria > Omnitrophota > Gorgyraeia > Zapsychrales > Fredricksoniimonadaceae > JAGNTT01. The sequence continues at coordinate 13,167 of CAZLRE010000015.1, forward strand.
GAAGACCGCCGAATCATTCTGGATGAGGCCTCAGGCATCACAAAGTACAAGACCAAGAAACGTGAAGCGCTCAATCGTCTGAAAGACACCGAGAACAATCTCTTACGCATCAACGATATCGTCGTCGAGGTCAAAAAGCAGATCGCGACCACTGAACGTCAGGCCAAGAAGGCGCAGAAATATAAAGAAGAGTTCGAGCAGCTTAAAGGATTTGAATTCATACTGGCGACACATTTGTTAAGTCAGCTCGAGGCTGAGAAAAGCGGGCTTGAGGCCAAGTCCCAGGAATTGAGGGACCAGGAAGTCCAGTTGTCTCGTCAGATCGAAGAGATGGCGAACCTTATCGAATACGAAGGCGGGCTTCTGCAGGACCTTGAGGATAAGATCAGCGAATATAAATCCCAGGAGATGCGGATGGCCAACGACATTGAGCTTAATATCCGTCAGATCGGGTTCAATGAAGAGCGCATCGAGAGTTTGAACGACAATACGTCCCGTCTTCTTCAACAGAAGAAACAATTGGAGGAGCGTTGCCAGGCCGGTCAGCAGAAGGTCGATGAACTGAACAGCGAATTGACGCAGTTGCGCCAGACCATCCAGTCCCAGGATGAAAGCCTTGCGGTCAAGAAAAATGGATTGGCTGAGCTGTTAAAAGCGATCGAAGACGCCCAGAGCGCCATTAAATCCGGTGAACAGAAGATTTTTGATTTGACATCCCGTCAGGTTTCGATCAAGAACCACCTGACCGAAGTCATGAAAGAGATCCAGGGCGGGCTCGCCCGCAAACGCCGCCTGGAGATGGAAAGTTCCAAGGTCCATATTGAAAAGCAGGAAGCGGAAACCAAGCTTTCGAGTCTGGACCAAAACATCCTCCAGTCGATGGCGGCGTTCGATCAGCTCAAAGGCGTGTTGACCGCAGAGCAGGGTGTTTTGTTCGAGGTGAAAACACGGCTGGACGCGGCCGAGCGTTCGTTGTCCGACCTTGAGAAGAAGAAATTATTCCTCGTCTCACAAAAAGAGTTCATTGAAAAACTGCTTCTTCAGTATCAAGACAATCCGGACCCTGTTGTTGAGAGCCGTTTTTTTACTTCGGCGCCGCCGCTCGAGAAATACGGCGCTATCATCGGCAAGGTCAAGCAGGTGTTGGATGTCGCGCCCGAAAGGCTTGAACAGCTTAAGGCTCAATTCGCTGAATATAATGTTGAGAGGCTTTACGAGATTATTTGCGAAACGAAATTCATCGAACAGAACCCGCAGGATGTTGAGGATAAGATCGCTGCTCTGGAACAGAATATTCTGGAGGCCACGGCCACTATCCATCAGCTCGAAGAACAGCTTCTCCGTCAGTCCTCAAAGATCGAAGAATTGACCAGAGAGATCCAGAGCTATGAAAAAACGCTCTCTGTTTTTGAGTCCCAGAAATCATCGGTCGTCCAGGAGGCGGGCAAGTTGTCCGGCGAGATGGAGACCATCGTCCGTGAACTCGCGGAGACCGACGCGCAGCTTCAAGCGTGCAATGCCCGTGAAACCCAATTGGGTTCTCAACTGGACGCCACTTTTCAGGACTTAAAGAAATATCAGCAGGAGATCCGGGAGCGCCAGGAAGGCATTGCCGAGCAGTCCCGTCAGCGTGAGGAAAGTTCCATCGTGATCGCCCAGATGGAGACCGAACTGCAATCCTGGAAGGACAAGGAAAAAAGCCACGGGGAGATCCTCTCAGGATATGCCCAGTCCTTGTTGTCCGATCAGAACCAGATCGCATCCGTCGATGCCGAATTCATCGAGATCGAAGCCAAGCAGCGCAAGATCGCGCTTGAGATCGAAGAATTGAAGTTTAAGATCGAGGAACTCAAGATCTCCAAGGAGAACTTTCACAATAGTTACAGCGAATTTGATATCCAGCGTCTGGAGAAATCGCAGCGCATCAACAGCTGCCGAACTCAGCAGACGTCTTTGCATAACCAGATCGAGACCGTCAAAAATGAGCTTCACGGGCATCAATTCAAAGAGCAGGAAATATCCTACAAGCAGCAGAGCATCAAAGACCGTTTGCTTCAGACCTATCGTTTGAA
>CAZLRE010000016.1:0-5152 GCA_964561885.1 uncultured Planctomycetales bacterium
CGGTCTCTGCGCCGGTGAGCGGTATTTCTCGGGGTCCCCTAAAAACTCCAGATCCGTGTCCTGATGAGTTCCCCGGTGAGAGTGCAGTGTGAACCATGTGTATCCGATAAGCCCTGCGCAGAAAATGATCCCGTCGATCCGGCTGATATTTCCGTCGACAGACAAGACATACAAAAGCAGTGAAACCAGGATCATGACCGGCACATCCACGCGCACCAGGTTTTTGTGCACGACCAGCGGTTTAATGAGCGCGCAGACGCCGAGGATAAACAGTACGTTGAAGATATTGCTCCCGACGACATTCCCAACGGCAATATCCGCCTGGTCCTTGAGCGCGGCGCTGAGACTGACCACCAGCTCCGGCGCGCTGGTGCCGTAAGCCACAATGGTCAAACCGATCGCCAGCGGAGCAATGCCGAAAAGGAACGCCAGCCTAGCCCCGCCGCGCACCAAGAATTCCGCGCCGGCGGTTAAAATAACCAAACCCAGAACAAGAAATATCAGATCGTTGATCATAAGTCTATTCTATTTACTGACACGCACAGGTCCCGTCAAAGGACTGGTTGTTGATACACACGCCGAATTTTCCGTTATCTTTAACGCACACCACTTTTGCGTTGCGGACCTTATTTGATTTAGACTCCTCATCCTGGAAAGGCCGGCTTAAATACACCCACTGATACTGCTCTTCTTCAAGATGACAGGCATATATCCCTGCCACAAGCTCCCCCTTGCCGTCGTCAAAATACATCACCCCCAGATCGCTTTCGTCGTTGCAGTAAGGGTCGAGCGGAAGGCTTTCGCGCGGCACTAACTTGATCCGGTCATACGCGCCGAAGGGAGCGGGATAATAGGTTGTTAACGTGATCTGATTCGCCAGGACCGTCGGGCAAAAGATCGTCATAAACAGAAATGCTGCCTTGGATATTTTCATATTCAACATATATGGACACGATGCGTTAACAAAACTTCTCATTAAATACTTTAGAGGCGGGTTTTAAACCCGTCTCTACACGTTAATGAAAAACAACCTCGCTCAAATCAAAACACGGTCCGTCGTAACACACGGTCTTATAACCTGACTTCGTTTGAATGGAGCATCCCAGGCAGGCGCCCAGCGCGCAGGCCATGATCTCTTCGCAGGCGGCCTCGCCTTTCAATTGATGCTCGCCGCAGAATTTCTGCACTGCCGCCATCATCGGGTTCGGACCGCAGGTGTAGACCATGGTCGTCCGAGGATTCAGATCGATCTTGGAGAACAATTGCGACACACGGCCTTTGACGCCGACGCTTCCGTCGTCGGTGGCCACATGCACCTTGACCCCGTTGTCCTTGAATTCCTTCATCGGATACACATGCCCTTTGGTGCGTCCGCCGTACAATAAAATCATCTCCTGTAGGGGCGAACGGCCGTTCGCCCTTACTTTCATTAATACATCGGATAAAGCCAGAAAAGGCGCGATCCCGATGCCGCCGGCGATCATGACGACCTGTTTGATATTCTTGGAAGGAAGCGTGAAGGGCGTTCCCAATGGACCTAACACATCAAGCTCATCGCCCTTTTTCTTCCTGCTCAAGATCTTTGTCCCCGGTCCGACCGGTTCAAAAAAAATCTCAACATGTTTCCTGGCGCGATACACGCTGAAAGGCCTGCGGAAGAACGGCTCTAATCCATCGTTGACACGGATATGAACGAACTGCCCGGGTTGAACTTCGCGGGCAAGCTCTGGAGCATCAAAAGTGAGACGGAAAAAACGCGGAGATAATTGGTCGTTGGAGATAACGCGGTAGATGTTCTGTAGCTGCTTCATCGCACAAGTGCACAAGAACACAAGAGCACCAGAGCACAAAAGAGCGCAAGTCGACCTGTGCTCCCCCTGTGTTCTTGTGCGCCTGTGTTCTTGTGTTCTTTCATTTCTGGCATTTCTTGCAGAAGAACGTACTTCGTCCGCCCTGGACAATTTTGATAACGGGTTTCTTGCAATTCAAACACGGCTCGCCTTCGCGGGCATAGACTCGGATCAGGGTATTGAACTGTCCCTTCTGCCCGAGTCCGTCACGGTAATTCCTCATCGACGAACCACGGTGAAAGATGGCCTCTTCAAGGACCTCAATGGTCTGGCGGTGCATCCGTTGGATCTCAACCGCTTTAATTTTCCCGGCCTGACGCCGCGGGTCAATGCCGCTTCGAAAAAGGATCTCTGAGGCGTAAATATTGCCGATACCGGCGACAAAGGTGTGGTCCAGTAAAACCTTTTTGACCGCGACCGCGCGATTGTGGAACGAATCTTTGATGAACCTTGGATTGAACGATTCATCGAACGGCTCAGGCCCTAATTTAGTGAAGTGTTTAAAACCGGCCAAATCTTCAATGACCGTCAACCGTCCGAACAATCGCTGGTCATTATAAAGCAAATGCGTTTGGTTTGAAAGTTGGAAGATGATTTTCGTTTCCTTGGGAAGCGCCGCAGGAAGGCTTTGCAGAGAGACCAGTTGTCCGGTCATCATCAGCTGGACGATCAAATGCTGGGCATTATCAAGCCGGCAGATAATGGCTTTGCCGCGTCTTGAAATGTCTTGGATGGTGCGTCCGGTCAAACGTTTGGCAAACTGCCGGGGAGAAATATCCCGGATGACACGGCTGTCTAAAACACGGAGGCTTTCGATCCGATTGCCCAGAACGGACTGGGTCAGATCTCGTTTGACGGTTTCAACTTCGGGGAGCTCAGGCATGCGCCGGACCGTAATTCCTTAACGTACTTTTTTAATTTGGTTTCAAAATCTTTGAGGGACTTCACTTTAACCATACCCTTCATGTTCCAGTTGCCAAAGTCCAGGACCAGGCGTCCGTAGACGAGCCCGTAACATATCTCCGACTGGGTCCCATAGCTTCCCGGCAGGGCCACAATGATATCCGCCGAGCAGGCCACCATGGCATTACGGGCATAACCTATGGTCGTTGGAAGAGCAATGTCGATATAGCGGTTGGCATCCGACTTTTCCTTGCCTGGAAGAAGGCCGATCGTCAGCCCTCCGGCGCTTTGGGCGCCTTTTGAAACAGCCTCCATCACTCCACTTAAACCGCCACAAACAGTTATGCACTCATTCTTGGCTATTAATATACCTACTTTATGGGCTAATTGCTCCACTTTAGGATTTGAAGCATGTCCGCCGATAACCGAGACCGTGATCTTTTGTGTTCTCATACCTTAAGTTTTCCCCACTTGTGTACCGGCTGTGGATAACCACAACATATAGATTTAACAGAAATTAAACATTATCAAAATAAAGCAGTTGCGGTAATTGTGCTCGTCGAGACCGAGCGCCATTCCTTATTGCCCGTCCCCTTCTGGGACTGGGCGCGTTTTCTTCCGCCTTTGAATCTAGAAAGAACGCGCCCGGCGGGAATCGAACCCACATATACAGCTCCGGAGGCTGTTGCCTTATCCGTTAGGCCACGGGCGCTTGAAAGACAGGCGCACAAGAGCACATGGGGAACACTGGTCGACCTGCGCACTTTTGTGCACCTGTGTTCTTGTGCTCTTGTGACTAACTTTTATAAACTACTTTCCCGCCAAAGATCGTGTATTCTACTGTGCCTTTGAGTTTGCGTCCAATAAAAGGTGTGTTCTTGGATTTGGAGGCAATGTCGTTTTTGGTGAATATCCATTCTTTGTCCGGATCGATGATCGTAATGTCTGCGTCTTTTCCTTGCGCAATTTCACCTTTTGTGGCCAAGCCAACGATGCGTGCCGGTGCCGCCGACATTTTATCTACCATTTGCGGAAGTGAAATGATGCCCGGCGCGACCAACTCCGCAATGGTCAAACCCAACGAAGTCTCAAGCCCGATGATCCCGAAAGGCGCCTGATCATATCCGACCTCTTTGTCTTCCAGCGTGTGCGGAGCGTGATCGGTAACGATGCAATCGATGGTGCCGTCCTTGATCGCTTCTTTAATGGCATCCACATCTTCCTGCGAGCGCAAAGGCGGGTTCATTTTTGTCGACGTGTCGAAACCGCGGACCGCTTCATCGGTCAGCGCAAAATGATGCGGGCACGCTTCGGCAGTCACTTTTACGCCCTGACTTTTGGCAAAGCGTATCAATTCCACCGAACGTTTCGTGCTCATGTGGCAAAGATGTACTCTTGCGTCGAGATATTTCGCGATCTCAATATCGCGTCCGACAATCACGCTTTCAGCGATGATGGGATCACCCTTTAAGCCAAGCTCTGTCGATACGAAACCCTCATTCATCACTCCCCCGCTGGTGAGCAAGAAATCCTGGCAATGTTCAATTAAAAGGATGTCGACCATCTTGGCATATTGCGTGGCCAGATACATGAGACGGCTGTTAAGGACCGATTTTCCGTCGTCGGAAAGAGCGAGACATCCGGCCGCTTTGAGCTCATTCATATCGGTCAATTCCTGATCATTCTGGCCTTTGGTGATGGCGCCGATAGGGATCACATTGCAAAGCCCGATGCGTTTGGCTTCCTGGATCACATACTGCACGAGCGGCGCGTTATCAATGACCGGATTGGTGTTGGGCATGCACATGACCGTGGTAAAACCGCCGCGCACAGCCGCGCGCGAACCGGTCTCGATCGTTTCCTTATGTTCCTGGCCGGGCGAACGAAAATGCACATGGATATCAATGAGCCCGGGCAGGACCTTCTTGCCCTTGGCATCAATGACCTGATGCGAACCCGTTTCAATCGACGGCGCGATCTTGGCGATAGCCCCGCCCTCGAGCAAAATATCCTGCGGCTTCGCGTGGATCTTGTCGGCATTGACTATCGTTGCATTCTTGATTAACAAGCCCATATAGTATTCTCCGATTCGGGTTTCCCAGTCACCAGAGGCCCAGTCGTTTCCTGGGGCGCTGGGAATCTGGAGACTGGGGCGCCTTAAATACCTTCGTTTTTCTTTCCCAAAAGCAGATACAAAACCGCCATGCGGACCGCGACACCGTTGGTCACCTGATCAAGGATCACGGACCTTTCTCCGTCGGCAACTTCGGCGGACACCTCAATCCCGCGGTTGGTCGGGCCCGGATGCATGACCACGATATCCGGCCTTGCGTTCTTTAGTTTGGTCCCGTTGACACCGAACATACGGGCATACTCCCGGATCGACGGCAGAAAGTGGT
>CAZLRE010000016.1:5162-14157 GCA_964561885.1 uncultured Planctomycetales bacterium
GACAGCGTCCGAATGGTTCAAAGTCTTCTTCAGATCATAGCTGACGTTAACACCCATGCGCTCAATACCCACCGGCATCAGCGTCGAAGGACCGCAGACCGTGACCTTGGCACCGAGCTTGATCAATCCCTGAATATTGGACCGTGCCACGCGCGAGTGAAGAATATCCCCAACTATGGCGACATTGAGACCCTCAACTTTTCCTAATTTCTCCTGAAGCGTGAACATGTCCAGCAATGCCTGGGTCGGATGCGCGCGGCAGCCGTCGCCGGCATTGACGACCGAGGCCTTAAGCCCGTCGGCCAGTATTTTGGCGGCGCCCGATGATTTGTGGCGGACAATGATGAGATCCACATTCATCGCCTCGATATTGCGGGCCGTATCCAGAATGGATTCGCCTTTGGTCGTCGAGCTTGTGGCGACCGAAACATTCAATGTATCTGCGGAAAGCCTCTTGGCCGCAAGCTCAAAGGAAATGCGCGTGCGTGTCGACGGTTCAAAGAACAGCATGACAACTGTTTTGCCGCGAAGAGCGGGAACTTTCTTGATATCCCGGGAGGAAACTTCTTTAAAGGATTTCGCTGTTTCCAGAACAAGCTCGATCTCCTGGCGCGTCCAGTCGCTTAGGTCCAACAGATCATGATGCCGCCATTGGTCGGTCATTATTTGTCCTCCACTAGAACCTGGTCGTCCTGTCCGTCGGTATCTTTAAAGATCACTTTGACATTTTGCGCGCGCGCGGTCGGAATGTTCTTGCCGACAAAATCCGCGCGGATGGGCAGTTCGCGATGGCCGCGGTCGATCAAAACCGCCAGCTGGATCATTGAAGGCCGGCCGAAATCGGCAAGCGCGTTGAGCGCCGCCCTGATCGTCCGCCCGGTAAAAAGCACATCATCGATCAGGACCACTTTTTTGTCCTGGATATCGAATGATATCTGGGTTTCACGGACAACCGGCTGCACATCCACGGTGGTCAGATCATCCCGGTAAAGCGTGATATCCAAAATTCCGACCGGAACTTCAACCCCTTCAATACTTTTGATCGCTTCCTTAAGCCTTTCGGCCAGGGTCACACCGCGGGTGCGGATCCCGACGATACACAGCGCCTGAGAGCCCTTGTTTTTTTCCAGGATCTCATGGGCCATGCGCAAAATCGCCCGGCGTACCGCTTCTTTGTCCATGATCTTAGTGCCAGCTGTCATATTAACCTCGCTTTGTGTATCCCCGCACATTTCGTTTGTGGATTTTGGAAAGTTACAAACGAAATGCTTCTGCGGGGATTGTCCCGACAACCCTGTGTCGGGACAAAAAAATAACCCGCTTTCTAGCGCCTAGAAAACGGGTTCAAAATACCAACGATAAGTCTATATTTTTTCATATAACCTTCCCGGCTTCACTGAACCGAGTTAAAGGATAACTTTAAGTTGCTCAAATATAGCACCCTGCCCCCGCTCTGTCAAGCACAGAGAACCCCTGCGCCTCACAGGCTCAAATTGCCTCCCGGAAAACGCTTTCTTAAAAATAAGATTATCTGTTGTTTTGACTTGTGCATGCGCTATACTCTAATTAATTATTGATTTTATAATTCCATCTTGAGGTGCGCTATGAAGCATTGGATCCGAAGCTTTTTGCTCCTGTCTCTTCTGTCAACACCTTCCCAGTTATTCGCCGACACGCTTTCATTGACCACCTACTACCCAGCCCCTTTCGGTTCTTATAGTATTCTAAGGCTTGCTCCTGCTACTGATGCCAGCATGGGCGCCTGCGACGCCTCAAAATCCGGACAGATGTATTACAGCAGCGATGCCGGAGAAGTCAGAATTTGTAACGGGACCGCATGGGGTTCGACCGGCCCCTGGATGTTAAGCCTCGCCTCCAAGTTTGTTTACCAGCAGCACAGCGTTGCGGATACCGCCTACAAAGTCGGGATCGGCATTGCCGCACCTACGGCAAGGTTTCATGTCCGCGGGATCAATGACGCCGCCTACGGACAATTACGTGTCGAATCATCGCAGAGCGACGCGAAAATCACCCTGTATAATTCCAGCGGCAGCACAACAACCGGCAACGCCGCTCTGAATATGTCCAACACTGCGGGGTCTGAAGGTTTGCGCTTTATGATCAACAACGTTGATGAAATGATCCTGGATGAAACCGGCAATGTCGGTATCGGCGTAGTGGCGCCCAACACTGCGCTCCATCTCAGCGGCGCGGATAATGCCACCTATGGTCAACTTGAGGTCCAGTCCACTGGCAATGATGCCCGGATTTCACTTTACAACGCCAACGGCGCTGCGGCAACCGGCCGGGGTGACGTCATGATGTCCCGGACAGCCGGATCAGAGGGCTTGCGTTTCCTCATAAATAACACAGACAGAATGATCATTGATGAGACAGGTAACGTGGGTATAGGATTGGTGTCTCCTGTTGACTTGTTGTCCTTGAGAAGGGATGCGGCGGGCGCCGCAACAATCCTAAAAGTTACAAATGCCACTACTAATGCGTCCAGTCAGGCCCGCATCGATCTTTTGACCGGTACCGCAAATTCCTACGGAAGACTCCTGATCAATGAAAATGGAGCAGGGGCTTCCTCGCTCAATCTATCATCCGGCGATGGAGTTACAGGAGGAATGTACTTTATCTCGGGGGCAACCCTCACCACTATACCCATTGTTTTTCTGCAGGCTGGTACAGAAAGACTGCGGATCCATTCTGATGGCAACGTCGGCATCGGCGTTCCTGCGCCCGCACAAAAATTGGACGTCGCCGGAGGGCTTCACCTAGCTGGTCCGGTCAGCGGAAATATTGACTCTGCTAATGCAGGCGCCTCCGGGACGCTTAGAGTAAATTGTCTGTCATCACCGGGCAACTGTTACGCCGTTTACGCTCCCTAAAGGAAAACTTAATCTCATGCGGCAGAGAAGCAAAAGAGTATGTAGCCTCCCTAAAAAAGCGGTTTCTTTGATAACACTCTTCGCTTTGGCTTGTGGCGTACTTTTTTCTTTTCAATTTACCCCCGACGCTGATGCGCAGTGTGTGGCCTGGACAGACAATCCCTTGACCGCCACAACTCCCATCAAAGCAACCCATGTCCAACAAATGCGCAATTGTATCAATACTAAACGATCAGCTGCCGGGCTCTCCGCATTTGTCTTCACAGATCCTGTACTAACCGGAGGCACGTCGGTCATCCGCGCAAAACATTTTCTTGAGATCGAACAGGCCGTACAGGGGCTTTATGAAAGAGATGCCAACTGGTCGACATGGTTTCAAACCACATATGCAGCGCCGCTTCTTGACATCAACTCGTTTACCGCTTCTCCAGGCGGATATGTCAACGTGGCCAACCTGGGGCCCGTCAATAAAGCGGTCAAAGCCAGCACCATCAACACCCTGCGCGATGCCATCGATCAAGGCGCGTATTGCGGGGACGGTACTTGCCAGATCTACAACGGCCTGCTTGCCACAAACCCTCTGGCGATGCCTGAAAGCTGCGGGGTCGGAAAATGCGACGGAGACTGTGATACGCCCTGTTCCTCTGTCAATAGCGCCTGCAGCGGGGGCTCTCTCGCTTGCGGCAGTTCCACGTGTGTCCCCGGCCAGCGCTGCCAGACAACAACGTGTTACTGCACAACGACCTTTGCCTGTATCAATGACGGCGCATGTCCCACCACCTGCCCGAACCAGAATTACACGACCGCTTCATGCGGCACCATTACTTTGACCTCAGCACCTGTCGGCGGCTCGCGTACGATCCCCTGCAGCGGATCATGCAGCGGTTCTGTGACGGGGAATTGCACCAACACCGGCACGTTCACAGGGATCACAGATGGCTGTTCCAGCTCCGGTGTTGGAACCTGCTCTCAAACCTATACGCAAACCTGCGCCGCGGGCGGCGGCTGCAGCGCGCCCGGCGCCTGGAACCAATGGAGAGATTGGGTGATCACCCAATATCAAACGCTCGGGTATCCTGACCCGGCCACGACATTCTCCGCTCAATTCACCACTTTGGGCAATTTCTATAACGCCAACAATAACTGCACAAATTTTGGCGATGCTACCAACACAACAAATATTGTCATGGGGCCGAGGACGGTGCGCTTGACTGTCGCGTGGTTCGGAATGGAAACCACCGCTCCGGGTTCCTGTTTTATGTCAGTCGGAGGCAGCATCTACAACGGCACTTGTCCTAAATATCCCGGCTGTACCGACGGCATCATGAACGGGACCGAAACCGCCATTGACTGCGGCGGATTCTGTGAGGCCTGCAGCGGTAGTCCTACATGTATCGGCGTTGGCGAAATCGATGATGATCCCATTTCATGTCCCGGCCCTGTTTGCGGCACCAATGTGGTCCGTCCCGCCTCCAGCTGCTGCAGCGGAGTTTCACGATATACCTGCAACGCCTGCGGTGCACAGGCGATCATTGATATCAACGGTATTTGCGTTGCACCGAGCTGTACCGACAACGTCCAAAATGGAACAGAAACCGGTGTTGACTGCGGAGGGTCCTGTTCAGCTTGTAATCCTACGTGCACCGACGGTATACAGAATCAGAGTGAAACTGGAGTCGACTGCGGCGGCCCCAATTGCGCAGCATGTACTGGCAACTGCCTTGCCGCAATCGTAGCCACAGCACAATGCGGTAATGTACAGTTACCTACGACGACAAACGGCAATGTCGGAACTGCTCAATGCCCGGTAGGAACCTGCGGAACAGCTAACGCCACATGTTCTTCGGGATCTTTCGGTGCTGTTTCGGACAATTGTAAACAAGCCTATATAACCTCTTATAAAGTAGCACCTGCACTGGGCGGCGGCAACACCACCAACAATCAAAGCTTTGTAAGATGCTTTCCATCAGCTTTTACTGTACTAACGTCGTCGGGCCTGGGTTGCAGTTCTCCGGGGATCCCCGGGACAGACTGTACCTTGACCGCCACAAATTCTTGCCCGGCCACACCGTCATGTTCCGATGGTATTCGAAATTACGGTGAGACCGGCATTGATTGCGGCGGTCCTTGCGGAGGAACATGTCCCGGCTGTCCTGTCACGCCAGTTCCGACGGGCACAGGTTGCGGAGTCGGTTCATTGCCCGCCAGAGCGCACGGCTTGATTGGCACCGCGGGGTGTCCGAGCGGTTGTAGCGGTTCAATTACAGGTCTCTGCTATTCGGGTTCATATACATCGATCAGTAATAACTGCCAGGGCGCATGCGGAGGAACCAATTGTTACCGCTGCGTTGGTCCTGTTGGGTTTGGCGCTACTTGTCAGGCTGATATCACAGGCCCATCAACCGCGTCCGACTGTGGAGGAGCTTTCTTTTGTTATTAAGATTTTTCGCGCTAAGAATATTGTTTTTATATTCCGAATAATCGGTAATGGAATGTGTCTGGTAAAAACTATGATCAAGATCAACTTTTCTCTAAAACATAAGATCTATATCCTTATCGTGGTGGTTTTATTATTGACCATACCCGTCATTGATCTGGTGCGCGCGCAATGCACTCCTGCGGGTTCGGCATGTTCTACCACGCCCAGCATAAACACCGGCGTTTGCGGAAATAGAGCGTTGCCGGTCATGTCTAGCGGAGCAAACACTTCATTAAGCTGCCCATCAGGATGCACAGGCAACGTGAACGTATCTTGTTCCAGCGGGGTCTATACCGCAACCTCTAATTGCACTGTTCCCGTCGGCGCCTGCGGACAGCCCACCTGCTATTCATGCTTACCTGGCACAATGCCGGGATCCACATGTCAGGTCGACTTTGGCGGGTTATCAACCGACCCTACCTGCGGCGGCCCATTCTTCTGTTATTAATTAGGTTCTTTATTTACTAAGTAAAACGACAAATTCGCCTTTCGGCGGGTGGGATGTGAAATGCTGCAGCAGTTCCTGGGCAGGGGCTTTCTTGACTTCCTCGAATTTCTTCGTTAATTCCCGGGCGCAAACCACGACGGGATTATCCAAAACCTCAACCATATCCTTTAAAGTCTTCAACAGACGGTGCGGGGATTCGTAAAACACGACCGTACGCTCTTCGTCTTTGAACGATAATAGTTTCTTGCGGCGGGCGCCTGATTTGACCGGCAAAAAACCCTCAAAAACAAATGCGTGGCTCGGCAGACCTGATGCGCTTAATGCGGCGATCGCGGCGCATGGCCCCGGAATGACCGCGACAGGGATGTTATTCTCCTGCGCCGAACGGATCAAAACAAAACCCGGGTCGCTGATGCCCGGCGTTCCGGCATCGCTGACTAACGCCACATCCTTCCCCTCTTGCAATAACGATAGAATATACTGGCTCTTGACCTTTTCATTCTGATCATAATAACTCGTCGTCGGAGTTTTGATCCCGTAATGATCAAGGAGGATCCTGGTGTGGCGGGTGTCTTCAGCCGCGATCAAAGAAACATCTTTAAGCGTTTCAACCGCTCGGAAAGTGATGTCCTTAAGATTGCCAATGGGGGTGGAGACGATGTAGAGCATGCTTAGTAAGGTTGCTTCGCTCACCGCTTCGCGGTTCGCTCGCAATGACGTTGATTAATTTTTGTTTTAAAGCGCTCATATAAAAAGTACACATAGCCGTCATTGCGAGGGAGCCCGAAGGGCGACCGAAGCAAACTTACTCAACCGTCACTGATTTAGCCAGATTCCTCGGCTGGTCAACGTCGCAGCCCAGGTTGACAGCGATGTAGTATGCAATGAGCTGCAGCGGCAATGCCGCCAAAAGAGGGGTCAATAACGGATTGGCTTTGGGGATATAAATGACGTAATCGGCGTGCTTCTTGATGTTGGTGTCGCCCTGGGTCGCGATCGCGGTGATCTTTCCCTTACGGGCGCGGATCTCCTGAATATTGGAGATCATCTTTTCATAAACATCTGAATGCGGGGCTATGCAGACAACAGCGCGATATTCATCAATAAGAGCGATGGGGCCGTGTTTCATTTCTCCGGCGGCGTAACCTTCAGCCGGGATGTAAGAAATTTCTTTGAGCTTAAGCGCACCTTCGAGTGCCGAGGGATAATTGACATTGCGGCCCAAAAAGAGGAAACACCCGAAACGGAATTTCTTTTTGGCGATCTGGGCGACCTTGTCTTTATCTTTAAGAATGGTTTTGTAAAGGGCGGGAATATGTTTGAGTTCCTTGATGATCTTCAGGCGATCAGCATCCGAGATATTTTTCCGCAATTCTGCCAATTTCAAAGCGAATAAATAAAACATGCCCAGCTGGGCAGTGTACGCTTTGGTCGAGGCCACTCCGATCTCAGGGCCTGCGTGAGTATACAAAACACCGTCGGACTCACGCACCAATGATGAGCCAACCGCGTTGCATATCGTGATCGCCTTGGCGCCTCGGGCGCGGGCGTCCCTGACCGCGGCCAATGTATCGGCGGTCTCCCCTGACTGGCTCACGGAAAGAACCAGTGTGCCCTTTTGCAAGATCGGTTCACGATAACGGAACTCGCTGGCCGCATCCACACTGACCGGAATACCTGCCAACTTTTCGATGATATATTTACCGACCATGCCGGCGTGATACGCCGTTCCGCAGGCCACAATATAAATATTCTTGATGGACCTTAACTGGCTGTCACTTAACCCAATGCCGTCAAGAACAACATGGTTGCCCTTCGTTCGCGCGTCGATCATCTGCGCAAGAACGCCGGGCTGCTCGTGGATCTCCTTGAGCATGAAATGCGGATAGCCTTCTTTTTGGGCGGAACCGACGGTGAAGGTGACCGTATCGATCTTGGGCGTGACTGATTTTCCGTCAAACTTGTAGATCTTAACATCGTCGGCAGTTATGGCCGCCATTTCGCCGTCTTTTAAATAAATGACGCGTTTGGTCTTATCAAGGATGGCCGGCACGTCGGAGGCGATGAAGTTCTCTCCTTTACCGATACCGATGATGAGCGGTGAACCAACGCGGGCCGCGACCAGAAGATCAGGATTTTCGCTTGAGATGACACCGATCGCGAAAGCTCCGCGGACACGGGCGATGGCTTTCTGGACAGCTTTAACAAGATCCCCGCGAAAATACTCTGAAACCAAGTGAGCGATGACTTCTGTGTCGGTCTCGGAGGCGAATTTAATGCCCTTTTTCTGGAGCTGCTGACGGATCTCCTGATAGTTCTCGATGATGCCGTTATGAACAACGGCAATGGTTTGTTTTACGTTGCAATGCGGATGAGAATTGCGGTGGCTGGGAGCGCCGTGAGTGGCCCAGCGGGTGTGTGAAATGCCGATCGTGGAATGCGGGATGACGTGTGAACGTATCAGATCTTCCAGGTGGCGTATCTTGCCCTGGGCCTTGCGGATCGTGATCTTTCCGTCTTTGGCAGAACAAACGCCCACGCCGCTTGAATCATAACCCCGGTATTCGAGTTTCTTTAATCCTTCAAGCAGGATGGGCGTTGCTTCTTTAGAACCGACGTAACCTATGATACCGCACATAGTTTAAACCAAACTAAAGACCGAATAACAGTCTTAAATCCAGATTATTTGGAAGAAGGTTTGATATTAATGCTGGTAATGACGCGGTTATATCTGTTCTTCTTGCGGGTGAAATAAACTTCCCCATCGCAAGCAGCGGTCAAATGCGCCATGCCGATCACATTAAGACCCGGCCGCCATTTATGACCCTGGCGGGTCAAAACAGTTCCTGACTTAACAGCCTGTCCGCCGCTGACCTTAACGCCGCGCGTTTCACTGTAATATTTACTTGTTAAACCACCTACACGACCACCCATACAACTCCTCCTTGATCGGCACCGCCGTCAAGCGTGCCTCTTTGTCATAAAATGAAGGCACAATAATACTATAAAAGAATATTTATGGCAATAAGTTTATTTCGCGCCCTTTTCAGCCAGGGCCTTCTCGATCTCGGCCTTGATGGCTTCAAATTCACGGGCCATGGTCTTCTTGCCGTTGATGAAGAACGTCGGAGTGCCGCGGACATCCACCGCCCCGACCAACTGAAGGTCCTGGTT
>CAZLRE010000017.1:0-9172 GCA_964561885.1 uncultured Planctomycetales bacterium
AATGCAGAAGCATTTCACGGGATTGACCCAGGCCCAGGGGCCTGGGCAGATTTTGTCCTGATCCAATCCTGCCATCCTGAGCGAAGCGAAGGATTGGCTCAGGATTGGACATTGCAAAATCTGGGTTAAATAAATTCTAACCGGCTATTAGTGATCTCCAATTCGGGATAGCTCCGGATCATCTCCAGAATATTCTGCATGATCCCGTCGACATAATGGTTATCGTTGCCGATGGCGACAAACCCGAGTGTGGCGGTCTGCCATTTGTCGAGTTCACCCAACTCAGCGACAGAGACGTTGAAATTGGCCTTGGCTTTGTCCTTGATGCTTCGGATCGAATGACGCTTGTCCTTAAGCGATTGCGATTGCGGGATAAAGATCTCGACCATTAACAAACCCACATGGGATGTGACGTCTTCGAGCATAGGTTTCCCCTGATCATTTGGTGTCCGTCCGGTCATTGACGGTCAGGTCGTACTCGCCGTAAGTGACCGTCCATTCTTCCGGATGTTCCTTCAAAGACCTCCCGATATCCGGCGCAACAAACTGCGCGATGAACGCCAGCACTTCCACCAGACCTTTGCCGAAGTAATGGGCGTTCCAGTTCATGATGGGCGACAGCTGCGCGTTCTTGCTTTTTAATCCGAACGTGTTGAGGATTGGGTCGTTAAAAAAACGTTTGGCCTGGTCGGTCAATTGCTCATCAAGTTTATCAGCGCTATACGCCTCAGAACGCAGTTGAGGACATGACACCGCCCCGCAGGACATGCCGAACTGCAGCCGCGGGTCTTTGAACTTGGTACGGATAATGCCGTGATCCAGTTTTTTAAGCGTGTATTTCTCGCCGCCGACAACCGCGACGCGCCTGTCCCAAACGGTCTTGCCCAATAGCGCGGAGGTGACCAGCCCGCCGAAGTGCAGACGGTTAAGGTTCTTTAACGGATAATGATCGCATACGATCTTAAGCATGTAGGCGTTATACGCGTTAAGCCACAACGCGATCTCCTCTTTCTCAGCAAGCCCGGCCATATCCGCGCCCGCCAATTCCTTGAGATACTCTCCCAGCCTCTTGTCTGAACATAAATTCTTATAATCAGCCATGCCGTCAGAAACATGCTCTTTGAGCAAAGCATCGAAAATCGCGTGATCAACGTTTGCTGCCTGAACAACAGGGGCCGTAAGGACCATCGAAACCATAAGAACCGTCATCAAAAACTTGCTTTTCATACAATCCCTTCTGAAAATTATTTAGACATGACCCCGAACATATACCACAGCGCGGAAGACACGTGCGTTCCTTGGGCGATCTCGGACTTGATAAAATCAACCGCGTCCTCGCGTTTGACCAGACATACCTCTATATCTTCACCGGGCTCGAGCTCCTGCCTGGGGTCTTGATTGGCAGGGGCATGCTCATCGATCTCAATGGTGACGATCAATCCGTTCTCGTTAGTAATGGTCGAGCCTGTCTTAAGCACCGGTGAGACCTCGACGATCTTACCTGTGTAACCGGTCTCTTCTTTTAATTCAACCAGCGCGTGATTAGGGTCCCCGAAGGCAAGACCGGCCGGAAGGCCGAGCACATAACCCTGCGCCGCGGGCCGGAATTGTTTAATAAGCACGTAGCGTTTCGACGGCATCAGCCGGGCCAAAACAACAACCCCCGTTGCCGACCGCCGGCGCTTGATGCTTTCCCAGGTGATCATTTCACCTTTCTTCGTCTCATAAACACTTTCATGGACGGAAAGCCACTTGCCCTCATAGACCATTTTCTCGGAAACTTTTTTCATATCTTCTCCCTGCGCCTGTCAAAGCGGTTGCGGACTGGGTCATTGAACGAGATCTTTATGGAGCGCAACACCCAAAGACTTCGCCGACTGAATGTCCTTGTTCATCCCGGATGCATCACCCAGGATCTTATAAAGCTTGGCCCTGTTGATGTAATGCGCGGCGGATTTCGGCTGTAACAAGATCGCTTTATTAAAATCTTCCATCGCGGGACCGAATTCTTTGTGCCGGGCGCGGATGATCCCGCGCAACGCATAAGGCAGATCAAAACCCTCGTCCAAAACAATGGCCTTGTTCACATCGGCCAGGGACGCGTCCAATTCTCCAAAATCAAAACGCGCGCTCGCCCTTTGATAATACGCCAAAGATGAATCCGGCGTTAACGCGATCGCCCTGTCGAAGTCCCGAAAGGCCGCATCTTTCTGCCGGCGGTCTTTATAATACATCCCGCGGTAAATATACGCATCGGAAAAATCCGCATCCATGCGCAGCGCGGCGTTAAAATCGGCGAACGCTTCCTCCATCCGTCCGGCGAGGGCATGAAGATACCCGCGCCAGGCCATGGCCTGGGCGTCCCCGGGATCAATAGCAAGCACTCTGTTATAATCCGCCCATGCGCGGTCGTAGCGGCGCATCGCATCAAAGATCCGTCCGCGCATCCGGTAAGCAGGCACGTATTCGGGATCAATGCTTATGGCATGGTCGAGGTCCTTCAATGCAGCTTCATAATTATTCATACGGGCGAGGATCTCCGCCCGATTAACATATGGATCCAGAAAACGCGGTTCAAGGGTAATGGCCTGGTTAAGATCGGTCAGCGCCAGATCATCTTTTTTCATTTTGACATACACCGCGCCGCGGTTACTGTAGGCACGGTGCGGATCGCCCAGCATACCGATCGCATTCGTCATATATTTAAGAGCGTTCTCGTATTGACCAGTCCGGGCATACGCCGCCCCCAAACTCAGATGCACTCTGGCTTTCTGCGGTGATTTCTTAATAACGTCTTCCCATAACGTGATCTCGCTGTCCCAAACACGGTTTCTTTGAAAAGTTAACGCTGCGAAAATAACGATGACACAACACAGTCCGCCCATCATAACCCGTCGATCATTGACGAAGTCTGCTAATCCCAGGCACAGCGCGGGCAACATCCCGGCCAGGGCCAGATATAATTTATGTTCGAATAAGACATGCGCGCGCGGCACCAGATTGGATGACAGCGTCAAAAAAAACCATACTGCGGCAAAGGTCAGCATGGGATGTTTACGTCTGAGGAAAAATGCTCCCGCCCCGATCCCCATCAACACACCCACCCCCCCCAGGAACGCCGGATCTAAAACCGTGTGGACCATCGGATAATCGTAGTCCAGATTTAATCCCGTCGGAACAAACGCAAGCCGCAGGAACGTGACAAAGACGCGGATTTGGGTCAACAGATACGTCGGAAACGTCAAGACGTCTCCCAAATGCGATTGAGAAAGACGCGGCTCGGACAACATTTGGGCGTAATTGAACTTGAACGCCGACGGGATCAAAACAACAAATACAATCCCCAGTATCCCGAACAACAATTGCCGCGGCAGAGCATCATTTTTTCTCTTAAAGAAAAAAAGCTCCACGGCAATGATCATCAGCGGAAGCGTGACCGCGGTCTCTTTGCTGAAGCTGGCCAAAAGTCCGCTCACCGCGGCCCCGATAAAAAACGGCGTGCGCTGTACATGACAGATCCTTCCCTGAATGTAACAACACACCGATGCCGCATAAAACAAAGCAGCCAATGCTTCACTGCGTTGACTGATATATGTCACCGCCTGCGTATTGACCGGATGCGCCAGAAATACAAGTGCGGCCAGAAACGGAATGTGCGCGTGAAGATGGATATTGATCTGGGTGGATTTTCCCAAACCCTTCTTCCTGGATGCAGCAGCTTTACCCTCGTGTTTGTTTTGTTCTCCCGCGTGACTTGACAGGCTCAACATCACAAATAAATTCCCCAGCCACCAAACCAGAATTGCCGTTACCAAATGGATAATGATGTTAACAGCATGATATCCCGCGGTATCCAGACGGCCGGCATAATAGTTGAGGGCAAAGGTGATGTTGGTGACGAAACGGGAAGGCTGGAACGCCAGGATCTCTTTGATCGTTGCGGACCAATCAGGTAACAGATGCACCGCTTTATTCCCGACGATGGTGACGGCGTCGTCAAAATGGAACGGATCATCCAGCGTCTGGGCATAAAGAAGGCCGCCCAACAAGATAAGGATGGATATTTTCAATATGACCGGATATGGATCGCGCAGGACCATCATGAGAAATTCAATTCTTGCCCAGGGCGGATTTCTTGATCTGCTGATATCTGAAACAATCAACCGTATGGTCATTGACCATGCCGGTGGCCTGCATATGCGCGTAGATGACCGTGGGGCCGAGAAATTTAAAACCCCGCTTTTTAAGATCTTTCGCAAGCGCCTCGGCCTCGGGTGTCATGACCGGAAGCTCTTTGACCGACTTGCGGCGGTTGATCACAGGTTTTCCGCCGACAAAACCCCAGATGTATTTGGAAAACGTCCCGAACTCCTTTTGGATATCTAAAAAACGCCGCGCGTTATTAATGGCGGCTTCAATTTTAAGTCGGTTGCGGATGATCCCGGCATCCAAGAGAAGCTCAGCGACTTTTCTGGAGTCAAACTTAGAAACTTTCACGGGGTCGAATCCGGCAAAGGCCTTGCGGTAATTCTCACGCTTGCGCAAGACCGTGGACCAGCTTAAACCCGCCTGGGCCGATTCAAGAACGAGAAACTCGAATATTTTGCGGTCATCCCAAACAGGGACGCCCCATTCTTCGTCGTGATAAGCCCTGTACAACGGGTCTTCAAAGGTGTTCCATCCGCAACGAACGAGCTTATCCTTCATAATGCCTCCATAAAAGCATCAAAATGAACATCATAGACGTCTTCACGAGGAGCGTCTTGCGGATGGGATGTGTCAGCGACGAAGTGATCTTATATGCGTATAAGATTGCTTCCCTCGACACATGATTTACTGCAGGTCTCGCTCGCAATGACATATTTTTCTATAGACCTTTTGTTTTTATTTGCTAATGTATGTGCAAACGCTAGAAATCTCATGACTAAAGCAACTAAAGAAAACTTCTACGACCGCTTCCCAAACTATGTGCCGATGGATTTCCGCTGGCGCGCCAGTGTGCGCAAGTTCTTCCGCCAAAGCTCCATCCGTTATTGGGAGCGCAAGGCCCTGGCTGAAAATTGCCCCGGCATTGTTCCCGACGGTGAAGGCCAATGGGCCGAGATCAGCGTCCCTCCAACCTCCCATATTAACCGCTCAGCCCTGGCCATTGAGGATGATCTCAACCGCCCCGCGGTCAAAGCTGTTGCCGATCAGATCTCCGTTTTAAAGAAGAAAATGTCTGATAACGGCCTCATGTTCTGTTCCGCGGCCGGGACGTTCGTCAAGAATACCTACACTTCGCGCAATGAACGCAAAAAACTCTGGGAAGACACCTGGGTGCTTTCTCACAGCCGCATCGAACCGGGCATGCGTGTCCTGGACATCGGCGGCGCATCAACGCCGTTCTCTTTTTATCTGGCTGATATCGGCTGCCGCGTTTCGGTCGTCGACAACGACTGGGGCAATTGCGGCACGGTCTACAACGGAAACTATGCTGCTAAAAAAATGGGCTGGGACCTTCAAACGCTCGATTGGGACATCAGCCGCGGACTTCCATTTCCCGATAGACATTTCGACCGCGTATTTTGCGTGTGCGTTATCGAGCATCTGACATCCACCACACGGCGTTCCCTGATGAAAGAGATCAACCGCGTTCTCAAACCCGGCGGGATCGCCGGGCTCACCACCGATTACGACCACGAACGCAAGGTCATCACCACCGACAAAGGCCTGCGCTTCGGTTTCCGCAAAAAATTCGATCAGGACGTGCTTGAACCTTCCGGGCTTCAATTGATGGGCAATACCGAACTGCTCGACGCCAAACCGCACGAGAACTTTCTCGGCGCGTTTTTCCTGCAAAAAATCTAAAGGTCAGCAAGTCATCCATCAGCAGTCAGCCGATCCGTCCAAATTTTCAGTGAACGTGAACGTGACAGTTCCCCAAAAGGGGCAGGTCACATCCTTTTAGTCAGAACTATCTCCTATTGGGGACTTCTTACTTCACATACGTCAAGATGGCGGCGACCAGCTGCAGGTTCAAGAACGTATAGGCAGCGTTGATGCCAAAGAATCCCCACGGCCTTTTTTCCCAGGCCACGGAACCCAGCATCTGAGGGACGTAGAAACCCGCCCACACCCACAGCGCGGCGCTGTAAGAACAGGAGAACTTTCCGGAGTTGATGATAAAAGCAAGCACGCTGACCATCAAGACCGTCCCTGCCAGCGTCATGACAAGGGCCGACACCGGGGGCTTGCCGGAACTTTCTTTGTCCATCTTGAAACCGGCAAGTTCCGCCCACCGTTTTCCAAAAAGCGGGCCATACCACACGGCGCCGAAAATGTAGGCCGCCACAACGGAGACCCCCAAAGCTAAGAAACTAAAATGCGTGATCGGACACATAACCCCTCCTTGCTTGTTGAGTTTGTTAAAAACCGCCCCCCGGGGAAATGGTGCGGTTATTCTTTCTTTCGCTGATCGTACAAATACACTTCATGCTGCGGAAACGGAATGGTCATGCCGTTGTCCTCCAGGATCTGCTTGCCTTTTTCCGTCAGGTCAAAATACACATTCCAGTAATCCGCAGGCTTCACCCACGGACGGCACACAATATTGACACTGTTATCTGCCAACTCTGACACGGCGATGACAGGCTCGGGATATTTAAGAATTCTGGGGTCTGACTTAACTAATCCCATCAAAAGTTCCTTGGCCTTGCGCATGTCGTTGCTGTAGGAGATGCCGAATTTCAGGTCGATGCGCCGGTGTTCGATGTCGGTGAAGTTGGTGATGTTATCCCCTGTGATCTTGGCGTTCGGCACAATGATGCGGCGGTTGTCCGGCGCGTTAATGACCGTGTTGAAGATCTGGATCTCATCAACAACACCCATGGCCCCGCCGGCCTCAATGGCATCGCCCACCTTGAACGGCTTAAAAAGGACCAACATGACCCCCGCGGCAAAGTTCGACAGCGATCCCTGCAAAGCTAGGCCGACGGCCAGACCTGCAGCGCCGATGATGGCGACCAATGACGTCGTCTGAACGCCGACCTTGCTTAAGGCCGCGATGATGACAAACGACATGAACGTGCCGTAGAACAGGTGCTTGACGAATTTGGCAAGTGTCGCATCCACATGCGCCTGAAGAAGCATGTCCTGGATGAGCCGGGAGGCCACTTTCCCGACCCATTTGCCGATAATAAAAATAGCGATCGCGGCCACAAGATCAAGGCCGTAACCGATCAGATATTCGTAGAGTTTATTAATGGTTTCCTGCATCTGCCCCTCTCATAATTTTTAACAATTGATTTAATCGACCCTTCGCGTGACCTCAACCAAATGATAACCGAATTGTGTTTTGACCGGACCATGTACCTTGCCGACCTCTTTGGTAAAGACAACCTGGTCGAATTCAGGCACCATCTGACCGCGCGAAAATTCGCCCAGTTCGCCGCCGCGTTTTCCCGACGGACATTGCGAATGGCTTTTGGCGATCTGAGCGAAATCCTTGCCGGATTCGATCTCGGCTTTCAGTTTTAAACATTCCGCTTCTGTGGCCACCAGAATATGGCGAGCGCTTGCTTTTGGCATGACGTCCTCCTGATTGTTAATTTGGATCTTAGGCACCCAGCTCGCCAGGATCCCTGTGCCCCGGGTTTGACTGGGACTCTGGGGAACCGGCGACTGGGGAACCCTTTGTTATTTTAACGTTTCCCCGATCTGATGCAAAATGCCGCCTGCGAACTCAGGCTTGGGCAGCATGAACTTACGCGCGGTGACCTTAACCCGCGTTTTGAACCACGACAATTTCTGGATCTCGAACTTAACATCCGTCCCGTCGATCTTTCCGCTGATAACACCGTTCTTGCGGTCAGACTTTAAGGTCTGGCCGCGTTCGTTCATAAATTTCTGGCAGCGATCGAAGACGGCCCCGTACCCTTGATTGAGATCTTTGACAGCATCGTCATCGGCCACAACCACACCCAAAACCGCGCCCGGCAGAAATCCGGCGCCCATGACCGCGGCCGCCGCGTAGATCCCAGCCCCCTGGATGGCGGTCTTTTTGACCGCCTGGATAATGACACTGGCAACGAGCTTAGGGACGCTGTCGATATTCTTGATGACCCTGTCTTTTAAGTTAACATCATAGACAAGGATCTTGGGCGTTGACTTCTTATGGTAATCCTTGAAAACGACCTGCCCGACATTCAGCCTGAGCTCATCGATCAGGAATTTCGGGACCGCTTTGGTCTCATCCTTCGTTTCTTCCTTTGTTCCGTTCTTTTGTTCAGTCTGTAGGATCTTAAATTCATCGACGCTTAACTTCCCTTCGCTGTTCTTAATGACGGTCATTTCTTTAAGATCGATGCGCACCAGCGGCATGTGCCATGTTCCGGTCACAAATGCGGCCAAGTCATAACGCAGTTCAACCCTTGCGACATCGGCAAAAACACCTCGTTCATATCCTGGGGGATGACCGATCTTGATGTTCTTGACAACAACGTGTCCGGTCAAAAGGTTCCAGGAGAAGCCGCCGATCGAAAGTTCGGCGCCGAGCACGGAAGAACCCATTTTCTGAACGGAGAGCCTGATGAGCGTATCTTTATAGAAAAGAACGGTGACAAGAAACAGTAGAACAACGATTCCGGTTGTTTTTAATACTTTGACCATCGCTAAATAAAAATGGTAACTACGTTTCTTCCTGAATTACCCCTCGCATCACCGCTTGAAAATTTCTTACGAAATTTTCTGCGCATGCTTCGGGGTTATCCGCCATTACTTTTCGCTAGAAATTCCGCCGAATGTAGCAGGCGGATAAAAACCCAAGGGACAGCCGCCTTCGGCTGTCCCTTGAGGTGTTCAACTGGGATAAAAGAACGTTTATTTGTTGTACTTCTGTCCGATCTTCAACACGTCTTCTTTTGAAACGGTCCTGACGAGCTCGGAATTACGGTTATACACGAGATAATCGCCGTTCTCGGTTTTGGTCGTCGTGTAAAGGACCGCGCCGTTCTTGTCTTTGGTGATGAGCGTATTGCCGCTTTTCTCCAAAGCGATCTCGATCGGATGGATACCCTTTTTCTGGGAAGCGATCTTCAACTCTTTGGCATCGGCATTATAGGAAAGGACTGCCTTCTCATCGCCGACCTTGACGACCTTGTTCTGGTTGTCAACCTTGGCGCTGTCAACAGGG
>CAZLRE010000017.1:9182-13884 GCA_964561885.1 uncultured Planctomycetales bacterium
AAGATGATCGCGTCCGCTAAAGAACCTAAACCATAGATCGGAAGGATCGCGCATACCAAGAATCCGAATTCATCAGCCCATTTGTCACCCAGACCGCGGTGCCAGTTATAGATCTTTTTGGTCAGCATGAATGACCCCGTACAACCGGTGCTCGTAAAAGCGACCAACGCCAAAATGATCATAAACTTTTTCATGAACTCCTCCTTGTTGTGCTTTTGATTAAATGGTTCCCGTGAACCAAAGCCCTTCACCCTGCCCACACAATAAAAAAACAGCTTCCGCACGTGGCGAAAACTGTTGTGGTGATCCTTGAACTAGGCGCCTGCTCATCAACGACAACATCCTTTGGAATCGTTTTGATAATGATACGTCGAGGCAATTTTTATTATAGGTGCACAATAAAATTAGGCAAGCGATTTTCCTATTGGAATTAAAGCGCTAACAACAAAACACCTTGTGTTAAATGATCCCCCGGTACGGCTGGCTGCCGCCGTTTATGGCCTTCAGGAACGCCGGCATAACGCGCGGCGGGATCACCATTTCGGTCACTTTCTCGTTGGTGACATCCTCAAAGACCATGGTCATACCGCGCTTGTGTTCATCGTCGATAAAATGTTTCACATAAACGCTGTAATGCGCGCCTAAATAATCCCATTCCACTAACTCGTTGATCTTGGTCATGTTTAACTCCTATCGAAATCTCAATTGATCATTTACCACAACCTGCGGCCTCTTTTTTCCTTTGATGTTCAGAAGCGGACATTCCTGCGGATCCTTCGCTGAATGATTCAGTTTTCCATCCGCGTACCAAAGCAGTTTACCCGATTTTATCCAAGGGGCAAGTTCATAATCAACGGCCTCGTCCTTGATATCCCAGCCGGATTTACCGCTCTCGTCTTTGAATTGAAAGATTTTGCGCGCCCACGCATGGGTCAGGGTTTTCGGCGCGGGCGGCTGTTGGGCGAAATACGCGACCGCATAAGCTGTATAACCGCAGGTCATGGGAATGCCGGAAAGCACAGCGCTCATCGTCGGGAATTCCAGGATCCTCGGGATGACATACGGCACATCCGGCCCGGGCAGGCATTCGAACAAACCGCCGGAAACAGGGCGGCCGTTAAAATTAAGAGCGCCGGTCAGCAAACAAAAGTGCGGACAACTTTGCGGTTCATCGCACGGTCGCTGGGTGCGGTCCATCCACCAGAATCCGTTGAGATCGACCGCGTCGAACCGTCGCATCAGCTTTGCTTCGCAGAACGGACAACGGCTTAATTCCACCGCGGGCAGGATGCTCCAGTATTCCTTGATAAGCGGTTCGATCTTTTGATACAGTGCGTTACGTTCTTTCTCTAATTCACGCCAGGAAGGGTCGTTCTTGTGAAGAAGAGCGGTAATCCTAAGTTCAACCTCGCGCATGGCAAGAATGACCTGGCGATGTTCGTGGATGATGCGGGCACGTTCTGCCGGAAATTGGGGGGACATAAAGAATGGGTCGTTCATCGTAATGCGCAGGGGCACAGCGCGCTGTGCCCCTACAATATTTATAAAATTATTTCGGCAATTCGACCGGCATCGTTGAGAAACGCTCTTTTCCTTCGTGATCAATGACCTTGATACGCACGATCCATTCGTCGCTGCCGCGCAAAACATCCTGCACGATCAAGCGGGTGATGAACTCATAATCTCTGGTTTCGGTGAACGGCCCGGCCACTTGAGTGAATGTCCTGGCCAATTTTCCTTTGCCGACTTCGATCGTGTATTCTTTGAACGGTCCGCGCACAGTGCCGTAAAGATCAACGGAGACGACCTTGTCTCTCACGTCGCGATTAAAGCGCATATTGGTGAACATCGCGATGAGCGCCCCGTCGGGCCCGGAACGCAATGCCTTGGCCGCGTTGAGAAGTCCGGCCCCGTACATCGCGTCCCATCCGGCATCGCCCATGTCGGTCGCGGTGGCCAAGATCGTGTCTGCCACCTGTTGAGCGGTCCAATCAGGATTTTTCGCCCAGATCAAAGACGCGGTCGCCGCCACCATCGGCGTGCTGAACGACGTCCCATTTAACGTGTAATAACCGGATTGCCGGATCGACGGAAGCACATGTTTATTGTCTTTGGAGCACAGCGAATAGATCGCCTCGCCAGGCGCAACCAGGCCGAGATTCGCCCCCCAGTTGGAGGCGGTCGAACGCGTGCCGTCGAAGTTGATCTCACCGATGGAAAGAATATTCTTGGATGACGACGGGCCGAACAGCATCAGGTTGTCATTTGAATTTCCGGCCGCGACCACGACCAATGCGCCTTTGGCATGGGCGCGGTCGATAGCGGCCTGTTCCAGCTTGGAGATCGTGCGCCCGCCCAGGCTGACGTTGATGACTTTCGCTCCGTGATCAACAGCATAATTGATCCCCTGATAGATCAAAAGATTATTCGTCTCGCCTTCATCATCGGCAACCTTAATGGGCATGATGACCGCGCCCGGATTGACGCCGGCAATGCCGATGCCGTTATTGGTCTTGGCCGCGATGATCCCTGCCACGAATGTGCCGTGCCCGCGCACATCGGTAAAATCATGGTTCTCATCCACAAAATTCCAGCCGTGGATGTCATCGATAAGACCGTTTCCATCGTCATCAATGCCGTTACCCGCCACTTCATGCGGATTACTCCAGATGTATTGCGGCCCGTCCGGGTGTTCCATATCCAGACCGGAATCCACCACCGCGACAACGATGTTCTTTTGGGCCGCATCCACCACATTCCACGCCGATTGCGGATCGGTGTAAGGCGTAAACCCTATCTGCGCAAGCGCGTATTGGTCGACCGCCTTGACCTTTTTTTCATCATTCCCTTTAAAGACCAGTGATTCTCCGAGGCTGATCTTGATCTTTTCATTGGATTTGTTCTTCTTTTTCCTGGCGTCGGAAACTTTATAAAACGGGTCATTGGGCACAAATGTTTCATCCATCTTCTTTCGCTTCTTCTCAGGAATCTTGCTTATCACCTCATCGGCGTTGGCCTTGATCTGCGCGATCTTGGAGGCGACTTCCTGGATATCCGCGATCGGCAGTCCGGTGAATTTCTCGATGTATTTGCCAAAGTTAAACCCGCCACCGGTGAATTTATCCGCCAGACCCTGGGCCATAGCCAATTTCTCGTTGATGATGCCGGGATTTAATTTCAGCATTTTCTGGGTGATGGTGTCAACAACCCGTCCGGCGGAATCATAGATCTTCAGGACTTTATTCTTGCCTTCCTGTCCGCAGGCCACGATCGGCCCTGTGACCTCCGGCGTTCCGGCTTTCTGGGATTCTTTGATCTTGTCTTTACTGATCCCTCCGGTGTCTTCCTTAGGTTTGTCTTTGGCATTGGATGATTTGTTGGGATCTTTAATTTCCGCGCTCGTTGGATTTCCGGCGGCCGCAGCATCAGCGTCCGCTGTATTGACCGCCTCATCAAAGCAATTGGCACCGTAACTCCCGCCTTTGCTTAAACTGCTGGAGAGCATTCCGGAGAGCTGATCCATGCTGATCGTTCCCGTGGATGCCGGGCCCATAGGACCAAACCCGACGTTGAACCCGCCAAGAAAATCGGCAGCGCTTTTAAGTTCGCCTGCTGTATTCATGATCTTTCCGGTCGCGCTGTCGGCCTTGGCAAGCGCCATAATGGATGACGGCTTAAACCCGCCGGCCTTCTTGTCATCTCCGAGAACGAATCGCGCGTAAGGCGTTTCCACAATAATGATGACCCAGGTGACCTCGACCGATGTGACTTCCATACACGTGTAACATTGTTGAGTGGAATCGCGCATACGGGTCTGCGTAGTTGGAATTATAGCGCAGGACTTCGTATCAACATCCACAGGAACACACGGCCCCTTCTTGCATTGGCCGCCGCAGGCGGGATCTGTTGAAAATCCGCAGGCTTCACAGAATGGTTTTGATTCTTTGGGAACGCATTTATGACAGAGATAATCCTTCTTGGCGTAGGTTTCGGTATGCTCGACGCATTCTTCTTTATCCTGGTCGCAGGCATGACCGTCGCATGGGCCGGGCGCGCCGTGCACGCATTCATGCAATTCTTCGGCCGGCTTTTTGCACTGCCAGCAGTCGCGCTCAAAATCCGCATCCGGCACGCCGTCGCCGTTTTTGTCCCAGTCCGCGACCGGAGGCACCTCACCGGGCGGATATTTTCCAGAACGGTTCCAGTCGGTTTCTTCCTGGGGAGATATCTTGCCGTCGCCGCCGGTGTCTTTCTTCTTGAACTCTTCTTCCTGCTCGTACTGTTTGCGCTCTTCGTCAGAAACCTCGCCGTCCTTGTTCTTGTCTTTCTCTTCGGAATTTTTCTCCTTAAAGCCGGTCACATTTCCGTTGGCATCGGTTTGAATGTCCCAATCGGACCAATCCTGCGGGCCTTTGTCCGTCGGATCGCCCATGAACCCCTGCTTCTTCTTAATGTCCCTCAGCGTTTGCTGGTCCTGTTCCAATTGTTCCGGGGTTTTCGCTTTGCCGTCGGCGGTCTTGTTGGCGTCCAGATTGTTCATCATGTTAAAGCGTTCTTCCGCGTCTTTACCGGAAAGGTCGTTCTGGACAGAATTTCTCCAATCAGCATATTCTTGGCCTCCCTTGGCCTTGTTTTCGAAATATTCCTGGGTGAAGGCGGACTGTTCTTTCTTGTCGCCGACAGGAGGTTATTTAGAGGCGTA
>CAZLRE010000018.1:0-8309 GCA_964561885.1 uncultured Planctomycetales bacterium
ATGCGCGGCCGCGGTGGCCTCATAGGCCTTCTTATTGACATAATCAATGCCCTTACCAGCGACATAATTAAATCCATCCAGGTCCTGCGGGTCGGACGGAATGGTGACATCATGCTGAGGTTTGTCGATCATCACGAACGTTTCGAAGATCGTGCGCTCCCCGTCCTGCATGAGCTGGCCCATGGAATGAAGGTCGGTCGAAAAGATCAAGGACGCCGGAAAAATCCCCTTGCCGTCTTTGCCTTCGCTTTCGCCGAAAAGCTGTTTGAACCATTCCGCCACATAAAACATCTCCGGATAGAACGAAGACAGCACCTCGATCTTTTTACCTTTTTTATAAAGCAGATACCGCAATGCGGCGTAACGGTAGGCCGTGTTCTTCTCAAGGTCCATGACCGCGTATTCGCTTTGCCCTTTGCGCGCGCCTTCAATGAGACTTTTGATATCAACCCCGGCTAACGCCAGCGGAACAAGCCCGACGGGTGTGAGGACCGAAAAACGGCCGCCGACATCATCAGGGATCACAAAACTTTTATAACCGGATCTCTCCGCGATCTGGCGCAAAGCGCCCTTTTTCTCGTCAGTCACGCAGATGATGCGTTTCTTAAGCTCCTCGGCTGAATAGCGGGCTTCCAGTGCTTTCTTGATGACGCGAAACGCGATCGCGGGTTCGGTCGTGGTCCCGGATTTGGAGATCACAACCACCGTCACGCGTTTATTTTTGATGATCTCAAGCAGATTGTGCAGATAATCGGAGCTGATATTATGTCCGGCGTAATATACCGGAAGTTTTGTGGCGCCGCCCAAGAATTCAATGGTTGAACGGATGCCCAAATAGGAACCGCCGATGCCGATCGAGACAAGAACATCCGAATGGGACTGGACTTCTTTGGCCAGAGTGGTCAATTCCTGGATAAAACCGTCGGTGACCCTCGTTGGAAGGTCAAGCCATCCCAAGAAATCATTGCCCTTGCCGGTCTTTTTATGCAAACCATCGTGCGCTTTCTGAACGGCGGCAGAAAGTGATCGAAGTTCGCTGTCATTAATAAAGCCATTGAGATAATCAGTATTCAGTGTGATGCTCATTGTGCTCCTTGTTAAAGACCACAGACGAAAGACCAAAGACTAATGACCTTGCTGATGTTCGAATTTTTGGTCTTTTGTCTTCGGTCTTTGTTCTTAAGTCCTCTGTGTTTTTTGATCAAAATACTTATACCACCGTCGAAACGGTTTATAGAGGTTCTCCATTTTCAAAGGCCTGCGGCGAGGCGACTTTTTGCACTCTTCGCTGCAGCAACCTTCCATATCGATCGCGGCGTGCGGCGCGCATAAAAAAAGCTTGTTGCATTCCATGTTCGCGCAATTGATGTAGGTGTCGCAGGGAACGCCGGAGATCTCACAGCGCGAGATAGGCCCGCTCTCCTCTGGATTGACCTCAACGGCCATGCGGTCATCAAACACAAAGCACTTTCCCTCAAAATGTTTTCCGCCTTCTTTATGCGCGTAATTGATGATGCCGCCGTGCAGTTGATAAATTTCTTTGAAACCTTCCTGCTTCATGTAGGTGGAGAATTTCTCGCAGCGGATGCCGCCGGTGCAGTACATCAGGATCTTTTTCCCCTTGTCGATATTCTCATTCTTAAGCCATTGCGGAAAATCATAGAAATTCTCCACATCAGGGGCAACAGCGCCTTTGAAACGGCCGATGCGGCTTTCATAATTGTTACGGACATCGATAAGCACATAATCTTTCTTGGGGCTTTCCAAGGCTTCGCGCCACTGGCGCGGTTCGAGATACCCCTCGCCGCCGATCTTAGCAGGGATGGCAACGGGCGGCTTAAGCGCGACGATCTCCGGTCGTATACGAACACTTAAGCGTTCAAAAGGAATGACATCGCAGGATTCCTGCTTGAATTCTGTAGTTTCAAACCCCGGAATTGACCAGAGATATTTCTTGTAGGCTTCGATATCCTGCGAAGTTCCCGCCAAGGTTCCGTTGATGCCCTCGGAAGCAATAAAAACCCGACCCATCAGGTTCAACGATACGCATGTTCTGCGGTGAATGCGGCAGAAGATCTCAAGCCGGGCAGGATCTAAAGGGGTGAACTTGTAGTAGAGGATGACTTGATACATATCAGAAACGAGCGAGACGTCCATGATGGACGTCTCGTCAATAGATTATCAAATATTACTTTTGCGTTGTCGCCGTAAGGATCTGATCATATTCTTTGCGGCTGATGAGGTTGCCCTCTTTGTATTCTTCCTGGGCCGTTAATTCACCCTGCTCATTGAACTCGGTGGCGCTGCCGCTTAAGACACCGTTCTCATAGTTCATCTGCTTCTGGATGACGCCGCTTTTATAATAAACCTTGGCCGGGCCTTCCAAACGTCCGGCTTTGAACGTGGACTGACGCTCCAGCTCGCCGGTCTCATAATATTTGGAAAGCGTCCCTTCCAGTTCATTGTCCACAAATGTCCCATCGGTCTCAACTTTGCCGTTCTCAAAGAACGTCTTGCCGGAACCCTGTCGTTTCCCGTCGACGTAATTGGCAATGGACGCAAGGCCGCCGTCCTCGTAGAACGTTTTGGCTGTGCCGTGTAAAGCATAGTTCCGGTAATTCTCTTCGCGGGAAACCACGCCGGTCGGATAATATTGCCGGTAAGGGCCGTCAGCTGTTTTCTTGTTAGGAGCGGCAAAACTCACCAATGGCATTACCAACAGGGCAACAACGATCCACACGATACGGCTCATGATTCCTCCTTGAAGGATAGTTTTAAAGATGCGCCGCCTCTAAAGGCAACTGGTTCGGTTCGCACGCGATGGCCTCGTCAATGATCGCGCCACCCAGAACAACTTCTCCATCATAGAAAACGACCGATTGTCCGGGCGTGACCGACTTTTGAGGATCTTGGAATTCCACCTTGATCTTTCCCTCATCCAGACAGGTCAGGAAGGCTTTGATTTCGGGTTGATTATAACGTATTCTCACCTTCACCTCTAGCGTTTCTTGAGTAAAATTCATGCTCACCAGGTTCAATTGCCCGGCATAAAGGCCTTTGGCATAAAGACGTGTGAGGTTGCCCACATAGACGGTGTTGGTCGACTTCTCGATCTTGTACACATAGACCGGATACCCCAAAGCAATGCCGAGCTTGTCGCGCTGGCCGATGGTGTAATAAGCAATGCCTTTGTGCTGACCGACGATCCTTCCCTCTTCGTCCACAAAGGGGCCCGGGACCATGGCATCAACGCCCACGCGATCTTCGAGGAATTTTTTGTAACCGGCATCGGGAACAAAACAGATGTCCTGGCTCTCGGGTTTCTCGGCGGTATTGAGGTTATATTTCTTGGCAAGCTCGCGCACTTCCTGCTTGGTGAATCCTCCCAATGGAAAAAGAACAGAAGAAAGCGTTTCTTTCTTCATGCTGTAAAGAAAATAAGACTGGTCTTTGCGCGGATCAACTCCCTTTTTAAGCTGAAACATCTTGCGGTCGTTGTTGTAATCAATAATGCCGTAATGGCCGGTGGCGATATAATCGCCGCCCAAAGATTTGACCTTGTCATAAAGCGAACCGAACTTCAAATGCTGATTGCAGCGCACGCACGGATTGGGCGTGCGTCCGTTCAAATATTCATTAGTGAAATCATCGATAATAAAATCGTTGATGTCCTTGGCAAAATTAAAGACGTAGTGCGGGATGCCGAGGATCTCAGCAGCGCGTTTGGCGTCCTGGATTCCGTCGATGCCGCAGCAGGACGGCTTAGTCGAGTTCGGGTGCGTAATGTTAAAGCACATGGTGACCCCGACCACGTTGTAGCCCTCGTCCTTCATCAGGCCGGCGACAACAGATGAATCCACCCCGCCCGACATGGCAACGAAGACGGTTGTGTCTTTTTTGGATTTTTGATTAAGCATGATCATACTTTGACCGAAGACAGTAGACCAAAGACTAAAGACCTTTTGAGAATTTCTTTGTCTTTGGTCTTTGGTCTGTCGTCTCCTGCGTTATCTGTTTAATTGCGTCGAATGTTGCTTTTAAAAGCTGCTCTAAATCATTTTTACTTATACTTAACGGCGGCATGAGAACGATCACATTGCCCAGCGGCCGCAGGATGACCCCATGTTGACGGGCTTCCTGGCAGACCCGAACCCCAACACTCTCTTCCCAGGGGAAAGGTTGCATGGTCTTACGGTCCATAACCAGCTCAATACCGACCATAAAACCAAGCTGACGGACCTCTCCGACAGAGGCCAAATTATAGAACATTTGCAGTTTTTTAGCCAAATATTTTATCTTCGGCCCAAGCGCCTTCAGGACCCGTTCCTTGCGGAAAATTTTGAGGTTCGCCAAGGCGGCCGCGCAGGCCAAAGGGTTGGCGGTATACGTGTGGCCGTGAAAAAAGGTCTTTTGGTCTTTATAGTCAAAGACAAAACCGTCATAGATCCTTTGGGTCGTAAGTGTAGCAGCCAAAGGCAGATATCCGCCGGTCAAACCCTTGGCCAAACACAGGATATCGGGTGTCACACCCTCATGTTCGCAGGCAAACATCTTGCCCGTTCGTCCGAAACCGGTCGCCACTTCATCGGCGATCAAAAACACATCGTGCTTGCGGCACAGCGTGCTCATCTTCTTTAGAACTCCTTCGGGCCAGATGAGCATGCCGGCCGCGCCCTGAATGAGCGGTTCGACAACCAAAACCGCGATACTGCCCGCCCTTTTCTTTAACAACTTCTCAAACGCCTCGACTGTCTCCCACCCTTGACCGGGAAGACCGATGGTCTTAAAGATCAGTTTTCTGTATACCTTATGGAACAGATCGATCCCTCCGACACTCACAGAACCCAGCGTATCGCCGTGATACGAATTCTTCAGATGAACAATGTCGGTCTTTTTCTTATGCCCCGTGTTCTGCCAATATTGATAGGCCATTTTGATGGCGATCTCAACCGCGGTGGAGCCGTTATCGGAATAAAAGACTTTCTTAAGTCCCTTGGGTGCGATACCAACTAATTCTTTGGCCAGCTCAACAGCAGGGGCATTGGAAAGCCCAAGAAATGTGGAATGACTCACGCGGCTGATCTGTTCATGGATCGCCTGGTCGATCTCTTTCTTGCGGTGACCGTGAACGTTCACCCACAAACTCGAAACACCGTCGATATAGCGTTTACCATCCGTGTCGATCAGATATGAACCTTCAGCGCGCTCGATGATGAGCGGCTCCTGCCGGTTCCAATCTTTCATCTGGGTAAAGGGATGCCAAATATATTGCTTATCAAGAAACTGAAGTTTAGTGGTACGTGGTACGTGATAAGTGGTAAGTAAAGGCTTTATGTTGATCGCGAGTTTGACTTGGCGAAGGATATTCGCGGAGTCAAAGCGTTTTAAATAAGGAACAATGCCGAGGACAGGAACGCCGCCTAGTTTCTCTATCTCACCGGGATTGGTTTTCTCGGGAATGCTTTTGGCCTGCGGTTTTGTCTGACTAAAAATGACACCGGCAACAGGAATGCCTCGGCCGCGCGCCTGATCAATAGTCAACAAGGTGTGATTGATGGCCCCAAGTCCAAGGCGGGAGACGATGACCAATTCGGCGCCTAAATCCCGCACAAGATCGATCACAAAGTAATCTTTGGAAAGCGGCACCATAAGCCCTCCGGCGCCTTCGATCAAAAGCACATCATGACGGGAACTAAGCGTTTTAAATGATTCAAAGATTCTACGACGATCGAACTTGGTCTTGGACCGCGCAAAGGCCAAATGCGGAGAAAGCGGTTCGGGAGCGAAACACGGATTGATCAATTCGAGTGGATCATCGATCTTCAAGGTTTTCTTAAGGAACGAGGCATCATCACCCGCACACTGGACCGGCTTCATGACACCGACACGCAGACCTTTGTCCTCGAACAATAATCCCAGCGCCGCGGTTACAATGGTTTTACCGACGCAGGTATCTGTTGCTGTAATAAAAATGGGTCGCTTCATACTTTGGTCCGGAACTATTTCGCCCCTTTGATCTTGGCATACAAAAAGTGATTGGCCGCTTCCAGCTGTTCCTTGTTGCCCATGAGAAGCAGAACATCACCGGGCATAAGAACGGTGTCCGGCGGAGGATTGATGATGGCCCGTTCATCGCGGTAAACAGCAACGATGGAAACCCCGGTGCGCTCCCTCAGTCCCAAATTCTTGATCGGACAATTAACGGCAGATTCATTAAGGGGCAGCATATAGTCCTGCGTTTCCACTCCCCACGGATATTTCGTTTGAATGAGATGGACCAGCTCATCATGGGTTTGCTCTGCCTGTGGTCCGGCGATAGTCTCCTGCTCAAAGAAACCCAGCACCCTTTTCTCGATCTTGGCGTGGATCTTGCGGACCGATCCCCAGAGCACCGTGGCAGATAAGAACACGATACCCAAAACAATAAATCCCACCGGGACATTCGGCATAAATAAGGGAGTGATCATAAGCATGATGAGGCTCGAAACCACGATCACGGCAAATCTCAGCACATCATGAAGAGCGTTCTTCGCTTCATTTCCGTCGGAAGAATCTTTCTGGTTAATGAACGGCACCAGGAATGTCCGCCATAAGATCGCATCCACCGCATAGAGCAATCCCAGCAAGAACGGGAACATGACCACCGCGAGCAAGATCTGTCCCATATCCTCCGGTATCGAAAGGGCTTTGATAATGCTGGGCGCGATCCTGAAAGCCCCGAACAGGGACAACAGATAAAAAATGATCCGTGGCAAATACATCTTCAAACTATCAAAGAATATCGGTGTCCGGCGGCGGTTTCCCTTCGCCAGCTGTATTTTCTCGATCCATCCTCCGTAAAATCCCGCGAATGTCACAAAAGGTTTGGGCATTAACCGGAAAATGATGCGTGTGATCGGATCGGCATATTTCATCAAGAAAGGGGTTGTCAGGGTCGTCAGCGCTGAGACCGCGACGGCGATCGGGAAAATAAATGAGCTGGTGGCTTTGGAATCGACACCCATCTGCGCGATGATAAATGAGAATTCGCCGATCTGCGCCAAACCAAGCCCCACCTTCAGCGAGGTCGAGGGGTTATTCCCCGTCAGGAACGCCGCGAACGAACAGCTGAAGACTTTCGCGACAATGGTCACAAGCGTGATGATCGCGATCGGCCAGGCGAATTGCGACAGCATGTGTGGATCGAACAGCATGCCCACCGAAACAAAGAAGACCGCGGTGAACATGTCGCGTATAGAATCAAAATGACGGATGATGAACCGCACCTGCTGTGTTTCGGCGATGATCGCCCCGATCAAAAACGCCCCCAGGGCCACGGAAAATCCGAGTTTGGCCGCGAATAACGAAACACCGAAACACAACCCCAGAACCGCGACGATCATCATCTCGGAACTTTGGAACGAAAAGACATGCCGGATCAGCGTCGGCACGATCAAAGCGCCCAGAAATAAAACAGCACTTATGAAGGCGCCGACTTTTAAAAGATCGGTCAACGCGGATCCGAAAGACAATTCTCCCGTTGAAGCCAGACCGGAAAGCACAGCAATGATCACGATGGCCAGGATATCCTCGATGACAAGGATGCCCAGTATGATCTGGGCGAACTTTTCCTGAAGCTTTTTAGTGTCCATCAGGATCTTGGCGATGATCGTTGTACTGGATATCGAAAGGATCGCGCCCAAAAACAGGCTGTCCATGAGCGACCAGCCGAACGCCTGACCGACGGAGTAACCGATCCAGAGCATCAACAGGATCTCCATCGTGGCCGCGGCGACCGAAACCAACCCAACCTTTAAAAGTTTAGAAAAGCTGAATTCAAGCCCGATACCGAACAAAAGGAAAATAACGCCCAGTTCCGATAATGTCTGAATGCTTTGCACATTCGTGACCAACGGAAAAGGCGGCGTGTTCGGACCGATGATGATCCCCGCGATGATATATCCAAGCACAACCGGAAGGCGCAGCTGATGGAAAATAACGGTAACGATGGCACTGACAGACATAACCACAGCCATATCCTGCAGGAATGTTACGTTGTGCATGGCACACCTCAAAAGCCGGGTTAATATTTATTTTTGCGCGCGCAGCCAGATAATTTCAAACGTTACGGATATTCCCTCAAAGTAGGGATACTTTGATTTGTACACATCATTCATTTTGGTGATCATCTGTTTTCCTAATATCACATCGCCATTAAGCACATTGGCGCCAATGCCTTTAAGCCATTTTAAAAGGTCCATCACATCGGCAAATTCGACCTTGATGATCTCATAATCCACGTGAACACTTTTAAATCCGCAGGACGTCAG
>CAZLRE010000018.1:8319-13695 GCA_964561885.1 uncultured Planctomycetales bacterium
TCAATATCGTCTTGAGATCTTCCTGTTCGGGCAATCGTTTGACCGGCGATCTTAAAGGCACAACTTCCTGCATGGTCTCAAAAAGCTCCTCAAGCGTGCGATATCCGAAGAGTGTCGCGCATAACGTGCCGTCATCTGTCAAACATCGATGCGCCTGACTAAAGGCAAGCCGCAGATCAGCCACCCATTGATAGGCAAGATTGGAAACAATAAGTTCAAAGGATCTCTCGCCGAACGGCAGCGCGCACGCATCCGCCTGGACGATCTGGATGCCTTCCTTTAATTTGTTGGCCTCCAAGACCATACCGTCAGCAACATCCAGACCAATGACGAGCGCCTCGGGAAAATAAAACTTGGCTTTGTTGGCCAGATATCCCGTGCCGGTGCCGACATCCAGGATGGCCCCGCACTCTTTGTCCATGACCTTGCGCACCAATTCCCGGCCGATCTCTTTGTGCAGGCTGGAAAGGATCTCGTAATTCATGGCAGCGTCAGAAAATGCCCGGCGGACTTTTTGATGAATGGTTTGCCACATATGCGTATTGATAGCAAGGGATCACAGGAACACAGGAGCACATGAGGAGCACAAGCAATCTTGTGTCTTCTTGTGCACATGTGCTCTTGTGACTTGTGCACTTGTGTTCTACGAAGTTAAGAATCCCTCAAGTAATTCGTTAAACTCTTTCGGTTTTGTTAAGAACGGAAAATGCCCGACTCCATTAAGATAATCAAAATTGGCGTGCGGGAGCATTTCTTCCATCCAATGCATGACACTCATGGGCACGATGTAATCTTCGGTGCCGTTGATGAACTGTACGCGGCAGTTGATATTGGCAATGATGTCGCGCGCGTCTTCCCGTTCAAGAATGTCCAGAAAACTCTTAAGCGCTTCTCTGTTCGGGACAACTTCTGATTTATGGAACTGCTTGATCCATTTGAACCGTTCGCTTTCACGGTCTTGCCTGGAGAAGAGCGAGCGAAAGAAAATATCAAGGATCGCCTTATAATCCCCGTCGAACTGCCGGCTCATCTCACGGATGCGCGCAATATCCAGTCCGGCCGGATATTCCGGCGTTCGGGCGAACTTGGGAAGGGCTCCGACGAAACTCATGCGCGAAACACGCCACGGATCGGTCTTTAAAAAGTACAAACCCACCAGACCGCCGAATGAACTGGCCACGATATTGACATGTTCAACACCGATTTCCTTTAAAATAAAATTCAGATCAGCGGCCATGTCCGCCAATTCCACTGACTGCCACGCGCTTTGGCCGTGTCCCGGAAGATCGACCGTAACAACTTTATAGGCATCCTTAAAATGCGCCACCTGATCGGCCCACAACCGCGAACTGACGCCAAATCCGTGGATAAATAAGATCGCCTCTCCTTCACCGCTGACGGAGTACGACCAATCCAGTCCCCGCTGTGTCGTCATGACCGGCATGATCAGATCACCGCCAACTCTTGGCCGACCTCACGCATTGAGCTGATCAACCGTTTGATATCTTGATTAGTGTGTGTCGCCATGACCGTAATGCGAAGTCGTGACGTATCAACCGGCACCGTCGGAGGACGGATGGCCTGGACAAAGATACCGCGGTCCATTAAACGTTTGGAAAACTCAACGCTCAATGCGGCATCCTTAAGAACGACCGGAATGATGGGCGTTGGGTCACTGGAAACGTCAAACCCGAGATCTTTTAAACCTTTGCGAATGTCTTGCGCATTCTTAAGCAATTGTTCACGTCGCCATGACTCATTGGCCATGATCTCAAGAGCCTTGCATCCGGCGGCGGCCACCGACGGCGGCATGCCGGTGGTATAAACAAAACTGCGCGCGCGGTTAAGAACAAGTTCGATCAAATCCGAATTCCCGCAGCAATAAGCTCCGAAGGCGCCGGCGGCCTTGGAGAGCGTTCCCATCTGGATATCGATCTGATCTTCAACGCCTAAATGTTCGGCCAGCCCGCGGCCGTTCGGCCCAAGAACACCGAACGCGTGCGCTTCATCCGCCATCACCATGGCATCATACTTGCGGGCGAGCGAGACGATCTTCTTTAACGGAGCGACATCGCCGTCCATGCTAAAAACGCTGTCGGTGACAATAAGCCTCCGGCGAAAATCCGCGCCTTTGCTTAAAAAACGTTCAAGCACGTCCATGTCGTTGTGCGGATATCTGTGGTGTTCTGCGCGGCTTAACACAATCCCGTCGATAATGGAGGCGTGATCCAGTTTATCGGAAATGATCAAATCTTCCCTGGAGAACAAAGCGGAAATAATCCCGACATTGGCCATATAGCCGCTGGTAAAGACAAGGCATCGCTCAACACCCTTATAACGCGCGATGGCTTCTTCCAATTTCGTATGCGAATCCATGTTCCCGCAGACAAGACGGGATGCTCCGGAACCGAAACCTTCTAGGCGCAACGAAACTTCGGCAGCGGACACTAGACGCGGATCATCGGCAAGCCCTAGATAATTGTTCGAACAAAAGTTAAGGACTTTCCTGCCGTCGATGGTGATCTCGCGTCCTTGAGGGCTGGCAACCTGACGCAAAGAACGCTTCAGGTTCTTTCCTTCAAGCCGGGTGATCTCTTCCTGGATAAATGTCGAACAGGTTCTCATCGCAATTGCACCATCCGCCTCCTTCGGAGGGCGAGATCTCGTCAATTTTCTCTGGAAAATTGACGGACGTCGCCGGATAATTTCTTGATGACCACTCCTGAATCCTGCCGGACCAGCAGTCCGCCGTCGTGATCAAGATCAACCGCAATACCCTCAGTGATACTGGCAGGATCGGTCACGCGCACTCTCTTGCCCAAGGTCGATGAGCGGTGCTTCCAAGCGAACAAGACATCTTCAAAATCACCGCCCTCACAGCGGATGTACCATCGCTCGAAAGCACGCAATATCTCCTGAAGAAGCTGGACCCTGGAGAAACTGCTGCCCGTTTCATTCTTTAAAGAGGTCGCGCCGTCGATCAAATGTGAACTGACATTATTCACGTTAAGCCCAATGCCGACGACAACGAATTTCATCTGGTCGACTTCCGCCCGAAGTTCCGTCAAAATCCCGGCAAGCTTTTTGCCTTTGACCAAAATATCGTTCGGCCATTTGATCGTCGGCTGAATATGGGCAACACCCTCGACCGCTTCGGCAACAGCAACGGCGCTTAAAAGCGTGAGCTTTGAAAGATCGGACGGCGAGAGCTTCGGCCTTAGAATGATGGAACAATAAATGCCTTTATATTTCGGCGATATCCAGCCGCGCCCCAAACGTCCGCGGCCTTTGGTCTGCATCTCCGCGCAGACGACCGTTCCTTCCGGCGCGCCTTCCATGCCGAGCTTGAATGCTTCATCCATAGTGGAGGCAAGCGATTCATGATAGAAAAACTGGCAACCGATCCTTTTCGTCTTTAATCCGGAGTGGACTTCGTGAGAGAGCAGTTTATCCGGGGCGCTGAGAAGTTTATAACCCAAGTGCGGGACTGCCTCGATGTCGTAGCCTTCCTTACGCAATTCCTGGATGTATTTCCAGACAGCGGCGCGGGACATATCAAGCGTTCGGCTGATCTCTTCGCCGGAAAGATATCCCTGGGCATGTTTTAGAAAATGGATGATCTTTTCTTGCATTTCGGGGGGCTCTTATTTACGCAGTTGTTCCACGCTTTTTTTAAGCTGTTCGCAAAACGCGCCGATCTCTTCGTTGGTTGTCCATCGTCCGACCGTGACCCGCAATGAACCTAACGCCAACGGATCGGTAAGCCCGATGGCCGTCAGGACATGCGACGGCGTCAAGGAACCGGATGTGCAGGCGGACCCCATGGAAACGCAAAACCCATGCATATCCAGGCTCATGAGCAGTGATTCACCGTCGATGCCAGTAAAAGAAAAATGCGCGTTATTGGGCAGACGCAGATCCGGATGACCATTAAGAAACGCACCTTCGATGTTGTTTCTGACAAAATCGATCAGACGGTCACGTAATCCCCTCTGGATCTCCATTTCCTGCGGGAATTGTTGCTGGCTCATGGAGATCGCGTGGGCCATGCCGACGATACCGGGGACATTGTGGGTGGATGCCCTGCGGCTTCTCTCCTGGTCCCCGCCTAGAAGACAGGATGTTAACCAC
The DNA here is from genome assembly GCA_964561885.1 of uncultured Planctomycetales bacterium. GTDB lineage: Bacteria > Omnitrophota > Gorgyraeia > Zapsychrales > Fredricksoniimonadaceae > JAGNTT01. The sequence goes on from CAZLRE010000018.1 coordinate 12,451, forward strand.
GTTCCTTTGCGGACATACAACGCCCCGGCGCCTTTAGGGCCGTAAAATTTGTGCGCTGATAAAGACAACAGATCGCAATTAAGCTCATTGACATTAACTGGAATATGCCCGGTTGTTTGAACGGCATCAACCAGAAAATAAACTTTGCGCGCCCGGGTTATTTGCCCGATATCACGTACCGGCTGGATCGTTCCGATCTCATTGCTGGCATGCATCACCGCAACCAGGATCGTTTCGGGTGTTATGCTTTTCTCAACATCTTTGGGGTCAACCTGTCCGAAACGGTCCACATCAAGCCAAGTGACATCGAATCCCAGGGACTTCAGCTCTTCGGCCGGACGGATGACGGAGTGATGGTCTGATTTCGAGACAATAATGTGATTGCCCCGGCCCTTTAAAGATTTGGCCACACCGAATATGGCGAGATTGTTCGCCTCCGTTGCCCCGGAAGTAAACACGATCTCATCCGGATAACTTCCGATAGTTTTGGCCAGGATCTCACGCGCCTCTTCAATAGCCTTGCGTGCTTTCTGACCGTAAAAGTGCGGACTGGAAGGGTTCCCGAAGTCATCAGAGAAAAACGGACGCATGGCCTCAACAACGACGGGGTCAACAGGGGTTGTCGATGCGTAATCTAGGAATATCGGCTTCATGAAGCCATTCTAACGGCTTTGTTTTTAACTGTCAACCAACGAAATATTATTGGTTTACAAAGGCGGGCTTACTGCTGAGGGGCTTTTTCCTGAAGCTGCTCAACCAGGGCCTTCATCTTGGGATTGCCCATGAGTTCTTGAAGGCGAGGGTCATCAGCGACACTGTCTATGTTATCGCTCGAGACCGCTGTGGTCAGCTTTTTAATAAAATTCGGATCAGAGATCATAGCCACGATCTCGGGGTCTTCGGCCATGGCCTGGACCGCCTCCATGGTCTGGGGATCGGCCATGATCTGACTTTGCATGGCTGAAACATTTTTGGCGAAATCCGGTTGTGCCGCAGCTGCCGGCGCTTGCGCCACCGTCCCGCCCGTAGCGACGCTGATGACATTGGCTTCCGGCAATTGCAACAGCCCTAAATTCTCGGTCTGCACCGTGTACGTGCCGTTCTCAAAGGACACCAACTCACCTTTGATCACAGAACCGTCTTTAAGCGTGATGTATTTAGTGGAAGCGGCAAAAACGGAAGACACAAACAAGACAAGCAGGACAGCGCTATACGTGAAGCTTCGGATCATAGTGGAAGTCTATC
>CAZLRE010000019.1:0-12769 GCA_964561885.1 uncultured Planctomycetales bacterium
AATGAACGGATTGTTTATTTCGGCGATACGGCCCGCGTTCCTTACGGCACCAAGTCGCGGGAGACCATCATCCGTTATTCGAAGGAGATCGTAGGGGTTCTTCTGAAACGGCGCGTGAAGATGGTGGTCGTGGCGTGCAATACAGCCTCGAGCTTGGCTTTGGATGTTCTTAAAGCGGAGTATAAACTTCCGATCATCGGAGTTATCGACCCAGGCGCGCGTAAAGCGGCTTTGTCGACGAAAAATAAGAAAGTCGGCATTATTGCCACCAACAGCACGGTCAAAAGCGGCAAATACGCCAAACGCCTGAAGGAGTATAAGAAAGGTCTGGATATCCTCAGCCAGCCCTGCCCGTTATTCGTTCCTTTGGTCGAGGAGGGATGGTTCGAGCACGAGATCACCATCCGCACGGCGAAAGAATATCTTAAAGAGATGAAGACGGCCAAAGTGGACACGCTGATATTGGGATGCACGCATTATCCGTTACTCAAGAAAACGATCGGATTTGTGATGGGGCCCAAGGTCACGCTCATTGATTCGGCCAAAGAGGTCGCCCTGGAAGTGAAGAACATCCTTATTGAACGGGGATTATTGCGCACCACGTTAAAACCGGCCGATCATTTGTATCTTGTCAGCGACGAGCCGGACATTTTCAAATACAGGGCTGTTAAATTTCTGGGGCGCAGCATGGAGAATGTCCGGCGCTGTTCATTGTAGATCACAGACAAAATACCAAAGCACAAATGACAAATATCAAATTAAAGAAAAAATGATCAATCTTAAATTTCAAATCGTTTCGAAATTTGACATTTGATGTTTGTTATTTATTTTGCCATTTGTTCATTTGAATTTTGTCATTTACTTTAATTCCTTATCGAGGGTGAAATTATGTTTGAACTGAAAGTCAGGGGCGATATCGCATCCGCCCATCAGCTGCGCGGATATGAAGGACGCTGTAAAGATCTTCACGGCCATACCTGGAAGATCGAAGTGACGTTGGTCAGCGCGACCCTGGATAAGATCGGGATGGTGGCGGATTTCAAGGTCATGAAGAAACTGCTTAAAGAAGTGCTGGACCCGATCGACCATGTTTATCTCAACGACCTTCCGTATTTTAAAGCGGTCAACCCCACGACGGAAAACATCGCCAAATACGTGTATGAGAATTTCTCCAAAGCCTGCTTGCCCTCCAGTGGGCAAAAGGAGCAGGGCGCGCCTCTGAAACTCAAACAGGTGGAAGTTTGGGAATCGGATTCGGCGAGCAGCGTGTATTATGAATAAATTTAGGGAACACCTAGCCGACTAAAAAATAAAACCTGGACACCTTGCAGACCAAAAAACTCGTATTAGGACACCCGGACACCGGTATCTTTGGTGTCCTAACATGGTTTGTTATTATGCACGGTGTCCCAATACCGTTTGTTGATTGGCTAGGTGTCCAGATACTTTTTGTTAGTATGCTAGGCGACCCCCTTTATGGCTATGAAATCATCTATAGTACTACTTTCCGGCGGACTTGATTCCGCGACAACGCTTTATTACGCCCAAAGTAGAGGCTTCGCGGTCCACGCGCTTATCTTTGATTACGGCCAAAGGCACGGTAAAGAGATCAAATGCGCCGTCGCTGTGGCTAAAGCTGCGCGCTGTCCGTATGAGATCGTAAAGATCGCATTGCCGTGGAAGGGCTCAGCCCTTCTGGATAAAAAGATCAAAGTCCCGCATCGCCGCCGTTTGGATGCCAAAGATATTCCGGTCACGTATGTCCCGGCGCGCAATATTATTTTCCTGAGTTTCGCGGCGTCTTATGCTGAGGCGATCGGCGCGCAAAAGATCTTCATCGGTGCCAATGCCATTGATTATTCCGGATATCCCGACTGCCGTCCGGATTTCTTTGCGGCTTATGCCAAAGTTTTGGAAAAGGGTCTTAAAACTGGAGTGCAGGGCCATAAGATCTCGGTGGAAACGCCGCTTATCCGTCTGACCAAAGCCCAGATCATTCGACTTGGCGTTAAACTCAAGGTTCCCTATGAGCTTACGTGGTCATGTTACGCGGGCGGACGCCGGCCGTGCGGACAGTGCGACAGCTGCCGTCTGCGCGCCAGGGGTTTTGCCGAAGCAAAACTCGAGGATATTTAACAAGTTATTGAATTATGAACGCAAAAATCCTAGAGATCTTCCATTCCACCCAGGGCGAAGGCAAATATGTCGGCGTGCCGCAGGTGTTCGTGCGTTTCTTTGAGTGCAACATGCACTGCGTCTGGTGTGATACGCCGCATTCGATCGGGGACACCACGCGCCATTACAAGGAGTTCTCCTTGGACCAGATCGTGGATGAGGTCTCGCGGTTATGGGGGAGAAGTCACTCCGTGAGTCTGACTGGCGGAGAGCCGTTGTTACAGGCCGATTTTATCAATCGTCTGACACCTGTTTTAAAGAAAAACCGGATGTCTGTCTATCTGGAAACCAATGGTGTTTTACCCGATGAACTCGCCCAGGTCATCGATGGGGTGGACATTGTCGCCATGGACATCAAACTGCCGAGCTCAACACAGTGCAAGGAATATTGGGCGGAGCATGAAGAATTCCTGAAGATCGCTAGTGCCAAAGATCTTTTCGTCAAGGTTGTGGTTTCCAATCAAACGACCAAAGAAGATATTGGGCGCGCCGTCGATCTGGTCAAACGCCTTGCGCCGGATGTCCCTTTTATCCTTCAGCCCAATTTCTTCGACATGAAAGACGGGATCGTCGCCAGGTGTGTTGAATTCCAAAAAGATTGCCTGGGATCTTTGAGTGATGTTAGAATCATCCCTCAGTTGCACAAATTTATGAAGGTTCGTTAAGGATCACAAGAGCACAAGAACACAGGAGCGCATGGGGAGCACAGGTAAAACTTCTTGTGATCTTCCTGTGCACTTGTGACTTGTGCCCAGGTGTTCCCTAAATTTAGGAGATCTTTATGTCCAGCTCATACGAAGGTCGTCAGAAACATATCCGTTCTCTCAAGACGCCGGCGATCGAGGTTTGGGAAAATCAGTACGCCGACCGCGATTATATCGTCGACCTGTCGACGGATGAATTCACCTGCATCTGCCCCAAAACCGGTCTGCCGGATTTCGCCACGATCAATATTAAATACAAACCGTCTAAGGTTTGCATTGAACTCAAATCATTTAAGATGTATCTGATCTCATACCGTGAGGTCGGGATCTTTCATGAGCATCTGGTGAACAAATTAATGGATGATCTGGTTAAAGCCTGCAAACCCCGCTGGATGAAGATCGATGTGGTGATGAACCCGCGCGGCGGGATTTCGACGATCGTGAGCGCGGAGTATCCGCATGGGCGTAAGAGCAAGAAAGACAAATCGTAATAAACGTCATTGCGAGCCCTATCGGCTATAACTTCGCTAAGGGCGAAGCAAACTTAAATAGCTAATAAGGTTGCTTCGTCGGCTGCATCGAAGTGCAGACCTCCTCGCAATGACGACTCTTTTTATTTTTCTGACATTTAATGAAAGGAATGCTATGACACGCCCCGACGGTCGCAAATCCGACCAATTACGTAAGATCAAAGTTACCAAAAATTATCTAAAACACGCCGAAGGTTCATGTCTGATCGAGTTCGGCGAGACCAAAGTCATCTGCTCTGCATCTGTTGAAGAAGGCGTCCCGCCGTTTTTGAAAGGCAGCGGCAAAGGCTGGGTCACTGCCGAATACGGCATGCTGCCGCGTTCGTGCAATACACGCATCCGCCGCGAGAAAACCTCCGGTCGTACCGAGGAGATCCAGCGTCTGGTGGGGCGTTCCTTGCGCGCGGTCGTTGATATGGAAAAGTTAGGCGAACGCACCATCAAGATCGACTGCGATGTTCTGCAGGGTGACGGCGGCACGCGCACGGCTTCCATCACCGGCGGGTTTATCGCGCTCGCCGATGCCGTTGTGTGGATGAAGAAACAATTGATGTTTGAGAAAATCCCATTAAAGGATTATGTCGCCGCCATCAGCGTCGGAGTTTTTAACGGTAAACCGGTCCTGGATCTTAACTACGCTGAAGATTCCAAAGCCCATGTGGACATGAATATCGTCATGGTCGGCAAGGGTGAATTTGTCGAGGTGCAGGGAACGGGCGAGAACGCCACCTTTTCGCGCAAGGAAATTGATACGCTGTTGAAGTTGGCCGAGAAGGGGATTAAGGAATTATTTGAGATACAAAAGAAGGCACTAGGTAACTTAAAAATTTGAAAGAAGAGGGAGGAAGGAGGAGAGAAGTAAAAGATTAAAAAAGAAGCTGTCTTAGCGATTTTCAGTTTCTTTACTTCCTTCCTCTTTCTTCCATCCTCCCTCTAAAAATATTATGAAAGAACTCCTCGTCGCCACCCGCAACGCCGGCAAGGTCCGCGAACTTAAACTCCTCTTGAAAGATTATCCGGTCAAAGTCACATCATTACTGGACTATCCCGACATGCCGGAGATCGAGGAAGACGGCGTTACGTTCGAGGAGAATGCCTGTAAAAAAGCGCTTACCATCGCCCAGCATACGGGGCGCATTGTGATGGGAGAGGACTCAGGGCTTGAGGTGCGCGCGCTGGGAGGCCGTCCTGGCGTCTATTCCGCGCGTTATGCCGGGGAAAAGGCAACGGATGATCAGAACAATACCAAGCTCCTTCAGGAATTAGACGGCATCCCCATGACCAAGCGGGACGCCTGTTACCGTTCGTTTATTGCGTTGGCCGATCCCAAGGGCGTCATCGGTGTTGTCGACGGCAGCTGCCACGGGTTTATCGCGACATCCCCTCATGGCACCAACGGCTTCGGCTATGATCCGTTGTTCCTTCTTCCTAAATATCAAAAAACCTTCGGCCAACTCAATCCTGCCATTAAGAACGAACACAGCCACCGCGCCTGGGCATTGAAGAAATTCCTCCTCGAGTTTGGCGATTATTTAAAACGATTATAGGAGACTGCAGACCGAAGACCAGAGACCAGATTTTAAAAAGGTCTTTTGTCTTCGGTCTTCTGTCTTTTGTCTTAAAAGATATTCTGGAAAAACTGCGACACGTTCTCGAGGATGACCCCGCCGGTTTTCTGCAGGATCTTGACAGGCGCGTTGTTCACTTTATATTTGGGTTCTTTCAAAGTCCCGGTGACCTCGACCGACATGAATTTCTCCGTACCCGTGATGATCGCGGTCGTGCCTTTCTTCAGGGACGATGATCCCACAACCACAGATGTGTTAAAATCCGGGCTCAGCAAAAGATCAAGCAACTGGTCCTGATTAAAATCCAGCGTTCCCTTACCGAAGAGATTCAGCGACGGCCCCAAAAGCTGGATATTTTCCGTCGACATCACTGCATCGGTTAATGTGAAATTCATCCCAGCCTGCGTAAAGATGATGTCTTTATATTCCGGGATGAGCAAAAACCCTCCCAGCCCTTTGAGCAGATCGAGCTCCCAGAGCATGCCGTCTTTGACCTCGACCCCGCCTTTGCCGTCCATGGATTTTAGATCGGTCAGGTTCCCGCTGAGGATCGCTGTTGAGGATAGTGTTCCCGACAGCGATTGCTTTTTAAGGGCGGTGTCCTTGCGCAGTTCATTAAGATCGCTGTCCAGAATACGTGCGACGAACTCAAAGGGCAGCTCGTTCTTGGCCGTGTCCAGTGATGCGACGACGTTCAGATCGCCCTTGTAAAATTCTCCCCAGATGTGAAAGGGTTTTAAAAGATTGTTCTTCTGGACCGCGTTGAACTTCATGTTCCGGATCTTCATGTCCCAGATCGAGAACTCCGCGCTCGCTCCGGTTAAGTCGAATTGCCAGTCCTGCCAGTGAGAAAGATCGCCCCTGAACGATCCTTTGATGTGCGTCATGCCGGCCAGTTTGCAGTTCTTGATGCCGTCCGGGAGTTGGGGGAACAGGACCGGAAGGTCATTAAGGTCCAGGTCAACTTCACCTGCGACATCGAGCATCGTTCCTCCGCCGGAGATGGCCTGCGTTGAACCCTCGAGGTTAAAGACCGCATTTTTGTAGTGGCCGATCAACTGATGGAAGATCGTCTTGTCCTGCGCGTATTGAAAACGGGTCTTTAATTTGAATTTCTCCGATTCGATCTCGGTCTCGATGGTCGGCTGGCCAGAGGGCGCCATGCTGCCGGTCAATTGATAAGATTTGCCGTTATAAACAGCGCTTAGATCTTCCCACAACAATTTTTTCTCCTGAAAACGCACGGCGCCGTTGATGGCCGATGCGCTTTTATTGATCTTCGCGGAGGCAAGTGTCGCCTCCTTGACCTGGGCTTCGAAGGAGATATCCGCCTCCTCGGTGGATGATGCCGAACCATGATAACCAATGGTCAGCCACGGCGCGGTCCCGGTCAATGTCAGGGCGTTATCCGTTATGATCTTGGGGATGATGTTCTGTGTTTTGGCCAGATCAAAATTTTGGATATGAACAGTGATATCAAGAACCGGGGAAGAGAAATCATCAATGGTCCCTGTCAAAAGCACGGGCATGCCCAACGCGTGGGCATTGAGGCCGGAAGTCTTGGCCCTGTTGTTCTCAAAGGCAACAGTCCCCTTGACGGAATCGACCGGACCGAAAGGAACACCGCTTAATGCACCGTCCTTGAACTCCAGTGTACCGTTGTATGGAACAGGGGCAGAAGGGTCTTTGCGCGAAGTAACGACCACAGAACCGGAGGGGCTGCCGGTTAAGCGCAATCCGTTGGTCATGGCAAATGCGGCGCCGGAGAGTTCGAACGCGCTTGTGACTTTAAATTCTTTTTCTTTTCCGTCGTACTCAAGGGTCCATTGGCCCGCAAGACCGGAAGTAAGGTTATTGCCTCCGGGAAGTTTGAGACCAAGCCCTTGTCCGCTTATCTGTGATTTCGCTGTCCATTGCGATCGGGCGTTGCCAAGGATCTGAATATTGGTTAGCGCGGCCATGCCCTGCAGTTCCTTGCCCGGCGGCCAGGCGTACACGAGATCGTTCGCGTACAGATCGCCTTTGACGGTTGTTGTTCCGGAGGTGCTGATGTAGGTCAAAGACGGGCTTAGGAAATCGCCCTTCATGCGGATATTCTTGCCCACGGACAGAGCAACATTTTTGATGTCGGCCGCGACAGTGGCGGTCATGGCTTTGGCGCCGCGCGAGAAGTCGATGCTGCTTAATTGAACATCGCCCATGAAGTCCCATTGATCGCCTGAACTTACCGCGGCCTTGGCAGCGTTCAATTGTCCCAAGACGTTCAGAGCGCCGCCGCGCATGGTCGAATCTGTGATCTGCGCGGCAAGAACGTCTGCCGCGTAAACATGTTCTTTAAAGACAGCCTGCGGTGCTTGCGCTGTAAGCTGTCCGTTGAGACGGTATTCTCCGTCGTGGAATGCGAAATTGAACGTTTGCAGCGCAAGCGATCTGATCTGGAGTGTCGATTCCGGTGTGCTCAGGGCGACCGCCTCCAAAGTCATGTTCCCGGCCATATCCAGAAAATGTCTGCGCAGGGACAATTCAACATCGAGGTCTTTGACCGCGATCGTCTCGAGCGTAAAGGGCAGTTCGGGACTGATAAGATCAAGATAATGCTTAAGCGCCAGGCCGTTGGTCTGGACCTTGGCCCTGAGCTGTTCTTTGAGAGGATGGGCATTGCCCCTGATCTCCAAGAATCTTTGCTGATCCGCATAATGCAGGGAGGTTTCAAAGGTAATGCCCTTGGTCACGGAAAAAGCCAACGTTGCATCCACAGGACTGAAGACCTCGGAGAATTGGGAGCCGTCCTGCAGGTTGGTCAAGCGGACATATCCGTCGTCGATCGTGATCAGGGAGAGATAGACTTTCCGCGGTTGCTGCGTTCTCTGCGAGCGGCGCTGCAGGATGTCGGAGAAATTCCATTCGCCGGCGGCATAATGGATGATATTCAACGACACGCCTTTAAGTTCGAGCGAAGAGATGATGACCTTTTGCTGTCTTAATAACGGCCAGTACAAGAGATGAACGCGCACGCGGTCAATGGTGGCGAAGATATCCGGAGAATCCTCCTCGAGTATGGTGATGCCTTCGAGGGTAAAACCGGTGAATGGATTAAAGCTGATGTCCTTTAAGCGAAGGGAGCGCCCAAGGAACTGGCTTGATTCTATGAGGATGATCTTTTTCAGGTCCTTGGGAATGGTGACATGGTTGATATAAAACGTCACGGCCCCCATGAAGAACACGATGGCGAAGAAAAGAAGTATGATCCGCTTGTTCATTGGCCCCATTATAGAGAACTTGAGTGTTCTGGGCAATCAGCATCCGTAAAATCCGGTGCCGGAACGGGTTATCGGCGGTAAAAACGTGTTTACAATAGAAGAACGAGCGTGTTATAATCCGTCCGCTTTAAAGGTCTTTTTTACACGGGAAGTAGCGCAGATGGCTAGCGCGTCTGCTTTGGGAGCAGAAGGTCCAGGGTTCAAATCCCTGCTTCCCGATTTATTCGTTTTCCTTGGTTTCAATCCAGAAGAAACGAATAAACCCCTGGCGCTGTGATTCACAAGACTGCCGTAGGCAGGCGAAGTGAATCAGCCAGGGGTACCGTATTGAAACTTAAAAGGCTCCGGGTTTCAAATACAAACCGCCCCATGAAACGCGATCACGCCAAACTCATCTGCGACATCGGAGAACTCTCCGACATCTTCCATGACGCCCCGAGCATGGAGGCCTTCCTGCAGAGGATCGTCGATCTCATTGCCGAACACATGGCATCCGACGTGTGTTCTATTTATCTTTATTACGAAGACCGCAGCGAACTTGTCCTTAAGGCCACCAAAGGCCTTAATCCGGATTCCGTCAATAACGTCAAAATGAAACTGGGCGAAGGTTTGACCGGCAAGGCCCTTAAAGAACTGCGTCCCATTTGCGAAGGGGAGGCAAGCCAGACGCCGGGTTTCCGTTTCTTCCCGGGCATCGGTGAAGAGCGTTTTGAATCGCTCTTGGCCGTTCCTATCATGCGCGGGAACATCCGCATCGGTGCCATCGTCATCCAGAGCGAGAAGAAGGACTACTTTACCGACGACGACATTTATGTGTTTCGGGCCATCACATCCCAGCTGGCCAACACCATCGAGACCGCCAAGCTTTTTATGACGCTCAATGAGTCCAAGAAAGCCCCGGTGGCGCCTGCGAAAGCGAATTTTGATATCAAATTCGTCAAAGGCCGCGTCGGAAGCGAAGGTGTGACTCACGCTCCCGCGGTTGTGATGTCGGAGAATTTAGCAGAGCTGTCGCGTTTCCTGTCGTATAACGGTAAGGATCTGACGATCCATGATTTTAACCGGGCGATCGAGCTCACCGAAGGTCAATTGACCGATCTGCAGGAACAGGTGGAATCAACGCTGTTCGATGTCGCGTCACTCATTTTCACCGCCCAGATCCTTATGCTCAAAGACAAAGGGTTTATCGGCGGGATAACGGACCTGATCACTAAAGGCGAGAACCCGGTCCACGCTGTCGTGCAGGTGGTCGACAGGTATGTCAAGAAGCTGGGTATGATCGAGGATGCTTATCTGCGAGAGAAGATCCATGACGTCAAAGACGTCGGGCGAAGGATCCTGGAGAATTTGGCCGGAGAGAAAGACGCGAAGCACGACTACGAAGGGAAGCTCATCGTGGCTTACGAGCTTTTGCCGTCGGATGCGCTGCAGCTTTCCTCACAGCACGTCAAAGGCATCATCGTGTTAAGCGGGGGAACAAGTTCGCATCTCTCCATCCTGGCGCGGTCGCTGAACATTCCTTTGATCATCGCCGATGAACCGGGATTGATGTCGCTGGAAGCCGGCACGCCGGTACTCTTGGACGCGGTCATGGGTCAAATCCACGTCAACCCGCACAAAGACCTGCTGGATAAAGTATTCGAGCGTGAAGAGCTCAACAAAAATTTAAATTCGCTTAAAACCATGGTCCAGGAGAAACCGAGGACCAAGGATAAAATTGAGGTGCGTTTACTGGCCAACATCAACCTTCTGGGGGACATCAAGGCGGCCAATGAATTCAACGCCCAGGGCGTCGGGCTGTACCGCACGGAATTCCCGTTTATCATGCGCAGCAACTTTCCGACGGAAGAAGAACAGTTCCAGATCTACCGCCGACTGCTCGAAGGGATGAAGGGCAAAGAGGTGACCTTCCGCACGCTCGATATCGGCGGGGACAAAGTCCTTTCCTATTACAGCCATGGCAAAGAAGAGAACCCGTTTCTGGGATTGCGCTCCATTCGTTTTTCGCTGCGCCATCGCGATATTTTTATGCAGCAGATCCGGGCCATATTGCGGGCCGGCGTAGGGTATGACATCCGCATCATGTTCCCGATGATCTCATCGATCGATGAATTCCGTCTCGCCCGCGACATTGTCATGGAATGTTCCCGCCAGCTGACCAGAGAAGAGGAGAACCACCACGCCTCTCCGAAACTGGGGGTCATGATCGAACTTCCTTCGGTGCTGGAGATCATTGAAGAGATCTCCCGCGAGGTTGATTTCTTAAGTGTCGGGACCAACGATCTCATTCAGTATATCCTTGCGGTCGACCGCACCAACGAGAAGGTGGCGGATATGTATGTGCCGCATCATCCGTCGGTGCTGCGCGCGCTGGATAAGATCGCGAGAGCGGCCAAACGATACAACAAGAGCGTCTCGATATGCGGCGACATGGCCCACGACATCCGGTATCTGCCGTTTTTGATCGGGATCGGATTAAGGCATCTGAGCGTTGATCCGCGGTATCTGCCGCGCATGCACCAGAGGATCTCGGAAATAAGCGCGCGCGATTCCAGATCGCTTGCTAAAGTATTGTTAAGCAAAGTCACTGTTCAGGAAACAACTCAGCTTATTAATGAACATTAGTGAGGGAAGAAAGAGGAAAGAAGCGAGAAGAAAACGGTTGATGCTCCATGTAAAATTCATCTTAACAATCAATCTGTAGTGAAATCCCCCTTCAATAATGGCACACATGGATAATTCATCGGAAAATTCTCTTCCTTCTTCTCTCGTCCCTCTTCCTTCTAATCATTCGTCATGGCGTCAATGGCGCGACGCTGTTGTCAAAGCGTTCATCATCGGTTTTTTTCTGATCTTTTTTGCCCTTCACTGCGCCGACCCAATCCGGCTGGTCACGGCTGATCTGGGCCGTCACATCAAAAACGGCGAGCTCATCCTCGCCGGCCAAAGCAAGGTCTTCACCTCGAACTTTTATTCCTACACCTTTCCTGATCATCCGTTCGTGAACCATCACTGGGGGGCGGGGGTCCTGTTCTTCTGGCTCTACCAGATCAGCGGATTTACAGGATTATCGTTCTTTTATGTGTTTTTACTGCTGGGTTGTTTTCTGGTTTATTTTCTTTTGGCGCAGCGGTTCTCCAGCTTTTCCTTCGCATTCTTTTTTGCCGTCGCAGCGCTGCCTCTTATGTCCGACCGTCTGGAGATACGTCCCGAAGGCATCACAACGCTTTTGACCGGGATATTCTTGTATCTTTTGATGCTGTATAAATATAACAAGATATCCTTTAAGGTTCTGGCCTGGACGGTCCCGCTGTTGCAGATCATTTGGGTGAACACGCACATCCTGTTTTTTATCGGCGGATTTCTGGTGCTGGTTTTCTTTCTGGATGCATGGCTGGGCAAAAAAAACAAGGATGTGGCGCGAAACCTTTTTATTCTGGGGCTTTTGGTCGCGGCGGCATGCCTTGTGAATCCGGCCGGGATCAAGGGCGCGCTGGTGCCTTTGACCATTTTTAAAGAATACGGCTACCGGCTTGCGGAGAACCAGACCGTTTTCTTTATGCAGAAGCGTTTCGGGCATGATCCGAAATATCTGCACTTTGAGGTCCTGGCGGTCATCTCTGTCATCGGTTTGGTGTTCTTATGCCTGCGCCGCGGATGGCGTGCGAGTCTGGCCGAGACTTTGGTCGTGCTTTTCTTTCTTGCGCTGGGACTAAAGACCGTGCGCAGCATGGCGAGTTTCGCCTTCGTGTTCGTGCCGTTCGTTGCGATGATGTATTACGAGGCTGCCGGAGTCTTTTCGCAGACGGTCCGCCGGAGGATCGGTTTGGGGTTATTGGCCGCCGCGCTTGCGGCGGTCGCGCACGGGGTCGTGTTCCCCAAAAGTTATTTCTCGCCGTGTGAGCGTCTGGGGCCGTTCGTTCTCATGAATGGAGGGGAACCGAAAGATATTAACTTTATGTATCTGCTGACGCATCCCGGGGTCTGGTCAGGGCTTGTGCCGGGCATCAGCGGTTCCGCCGATTTCTTCAAAGCCAATAACATCCAGGGCCCGATGTTCAATAATTATGACATCGGCGGATATCTGATCTTTTATCTGTTCCCGCAGACCAGGGTGTTCGTGGACAACCGGCCAGAGGTCTACAGCGTGTCTTTCTTTAAGGATATGTATGTGCCTATGCAGGAGGATGATGCGATCTGGCGCAAGATGGACGCGCAGTACGGTTTTAACGTGATCTATTTCTACCGCCATGACCTGACGCCCTGGGGCCAGAACTTTCTGGTCAACCGCGTGGAGGATCCGTTATGGGCCCCGGTCTTTGTGGATGATTTTACGATCATCTTTCTGAAACGCAACGCGAAAAATCAGGCTGTCATTGCGCGATACGGCCTGCCGCGCAGCATGTTCGGAGTAACGAGATAGGGGAAACGTTCTCTTTACACTCCGAGGGAATTTTGTTATAAAAGAGCCCTTGGAAGTTGATTTGTATGTTTGGCCCCGGCCTGTTTTGCTAAAACAGGCACAGGGCCGA
>CAZLRE010000019.1:12779-13675 GCA_964561885.1 uncultured Planctomycetales bacterium
CCGAATCAATCTAATAAAGATAATAGGGAATTTCGGCCCCGCCCCTGTGCACCTGCACAGGGGCTAGGGCCAGTCAGATCTAATATATACATTAAGGAATCTGGCCCCGTAGCTCAGTTGGATAGAGCATCAGCCTTCTAAGCTGAGGGTCGCACGTTCGATTCGTGCCGGGGTCGTGATTTCTTTCGCTTTCCTTAAATTATAGAGGAAGCGAAAGAAATCACCCTGCGAACGAAGTGAGCAAGGGTTTCCTCATAAAAACGTAAGACCATGACGATAATCAAAAAACTCCTATATCTCGCGGTTATCGTTCTTCTTGTGTTCTTTATCATTGCCTTCATTTGGGTGCGTGCCAACGGGAAAGCTCTGATCGAAAGCCGGGCGTCCGCCATCTTTCAAACTCCGGTCACAGTCGAGGATGTGGAGTTCGCTCTTCCCTTGGGTGTCCATATGACAGACTTGAACATTTCGGGTCTTTTATTTTCGCCCGAGGCCCATATGCAGTTCGGCGCCGCGGCTTTACTGAGCGGTTCGGTTGAATTGAAAAACGCGGCTTTGATCGCGCCGGTTTTAACCCTGCATCTTTCAAAGGACAATCGCGTTATTTGGGGGTCGTCTGAAGTCTCCGTTGAGCAAGGCGGCTTTGCCTCTGGCGCATCATCCAAAAGCGGCGTCAAAGCGGTCATCCGTTCGCTGAGCGTTACCAACGGAAAGATCCTGTTCCCGGGCCATGGCGATGAGAACGCCATAGATATTTTCTTGCAGGACGTCGGATTGACCGCGCATAATGTCCCCTTGACCGGACAATCCCTTGAGACTGTTTTTGATCTGCGGGGGAAGCTCATCGGTGAGGATGTCCCGTTTTCCGGGCAGGTCATAAGCGCGGGCGGCACGGT
>CAZLRE010000020.1:0-13620 GCA_964561885.1 uncultured Planctomycetales bacterium
TGACGGTCGGATCGGATTTGTGGATCTGAGCCGGGTCTTTAATGAATACAAGAGGACCAAGGAATACGACGCTGTTCTGGAAAAAGAAAGCACTGCTTTTCAGGAAGAGCGCAACAAAATGATCGAGAAGATCCGTGATGCCCAGAGCAAGCTTGCCCTTCTTAAGGAAGATGAAAAGCAGAAATTGCAGGAAGACATTGATAAACAAAAGCAGGCTCTCCTGGATTTCAGCCGCGCTAAAGGGACTGATCTGACCAAAAAACGCGATGAGAAAGTCCGTGAGATATTGCTTGAGATCGAGAAAGTCGTGAGCGATTATTCCAAAAAAGAAGGTTACACGCTCGTTTTGAACGACCGTGTGCTTATTTTCGGTGACCAGCAGATGAACATCACTGAGACTGTCATCAAAATGCTCAACGACAATTACAAGGGCAACTAACGAACAGCCCGGAATTGTTGTGCGTATGAAGAAATCTGTCGGCGAGATAGCAAAAATTGTTGATGGCGAGTTATGTGGTGATGCTTCAGTTGTGATTAAAGGTTTTTCCGGCCTTAAAGAGGCTCAAGACGGCGACTTGAGTTTTGTCGCCAATCCGAAGTATATCGCCCTTGCGCAGGAAACAAAAGCTTCCGCGATCATCGTTCCCCGGGATCTGTCTGTCCCGGGGAAAACTTTTATAAGGGCGGATAATCCTTCATGGGCATTCTCCAGGATCGTCACGCTTTTTGTTGAAGAGACCTCGATCCCGCTTAAGGGTGTTCACCCGACGGCAGTTGTTGCCAAGGATGCGCAGATCGGCAAAGATGTGGCCATAGGGCCGCATGTGGTTATCGAACCAGGCGCCGCGATCGGTGATCGCACTGCGATCCATGCCGGAAGTTATGTGGGGCATAGAACCGTTGTCGGCCAGGATTGTCTGATCTATCCTAATGTTACGCTCCGTGAAAATATTTCCATAGGCAGCCGCGTTACCATCCATAGCGGCACGGTGATTGGATGTGACGGATTCGGTTATATCGCGGTGGAGGGCAAGCATCATAAGATCCCCCAGGTAGGAACGGTCGTCATCGAAGATGACGTTGAGATCGGTTCATGTGTAACGATCGACCGCGCCCGTTTCGACCAGACCCGCGTCGGCCGCGGAACGAAGATCGATAATCTGGTGCAGATCGCCCATAACGTTTTGATCGGTGAAGACTGCATCATCATTTCCCAGTCCGGCATCTCCGGAAGTGTCACGATCGGCAAGGGGGCCATTCTCGCCGGACAAGCCGGTATTGCCGGTCATCTGACGATCGGTGATGGAGCGATCGTGTCTGCCAAAGCAGGGGTTTCCAAATCGATCCCTGCCAACACCCAGGTCACGGGATATCCGGCGCGCCCCATCGATAAAATGATGGAGATCAACGCGCATGTTCAGCTGCTGCCGCGTTATGTCAAAACGATCCAGGAGCTGAAAAGAAAGATCGAAGAGATCGAGAAGAAAGTCAATCCCTAAAGGAACCCATGTCCGATCTGCAACGCACTATTTTAAAACCGTTCACATTAAGCGGCGTCGGCCTGCATAAGGGAACGCATGTCAACGTTCATTTCAAACCGGCCGCTGCGAACGAGGGGATCCGATTTGTCCGCGTGGATCTGCCCGGTAAACCGGCCATTCAGCTGGGTGAGGCCTGTGTTGTAACCGACCCGAACATCACGCGCTGTACCGCCATCAGCAATCAGGACGTCATGATCGTGACTGTTGAGCATTTGACGAGCGTTTTGTGGGGCGTCGGAATTGATAATCTAATCATCGAGATCGACGGAGATGAGCTTCCCGGTTTAGACGGCAGCGGGATCGAATATTTAAAGGCCTTTAAAAATGCGGGGATTCAGGAGCAGAACGCGCCTAAACAGTCGTATCGCATTCAGGAACCGATCGGGGTTTCGCAGGACGGCTCATCGCTTCTGATCACTCCTGCGGATGATTTTCGAATTTCGTACACTTTGAATTATGATCATCCGGGTTTAAAATCGCAGTATTATTCTCTTGTTTTGGATGAAAGATCTTTTGAACGTGAGATAGCCCCATGCCGGACCTTTGTCCTTGAAAAGGAAACGAAGGCGCTGAGGGCGCAAGGTTTGGGCAAAGGAGCCAATCATATCAACACGCTTGTGGTGGGAGACTCCGGGGTCCTGGATAACACGTTGCGTTTCCCTGATGAATTTGTGCGCCATAAGATCTTGGACTGTATCGGCGATCTGTTCCTCTTGGGTTTTCCGATCAAAGGTCATATTTTCGCCACGAAAAGCGGTCATGCCTTGAACCGGCAACTATTAAAGAAGATCGCTCAGCAGAAGAAGAAATATGAATCCCAGGGATTTGTTTACCGTCCGGAATATGTCAGCGGCCAGGAGATCGATATTAAGCAGATCATGAAGATCCTGCCTCACCGGTATCCGTTTCTCTTGGTTGACAGGATCATTCAGTTAGAGCCGGGTAAAAAAGCCGTCGGCATCAAGAATGTGACCATCAACGACAACTTTTTCCAGGGCCATTTTCCAACAAGACCGATCATGCCCGGCGTTTTGATGGTGGAGGCCATGGCCCAGACAGCGGGTATTGTAATATTGACGAATCCGGTGCATCATGGTAAGCTAGCACTTTTCATGGCGGTCGATAATATCAAATTCCGCAAGGTGGTTGTTCCCGGGGACCAGATCTTCATGGAAGTTGAAGTGGTCCGCGACCGCTCACGGACAGCGCTGGTCAAGGGTGTTGCCAAGGTGGGCGGGGAAGTTGCCGCTGAGGCGGAAATTATCCTATCCTTTACCGATGCCGATTATCTAAGCCTCCAAAGTCCCTGAAAAGGTTAAAGTTATATGGAATCCTTAATTCACGAAACAGCCGTTGTATCGCCTAACGCACGGATCGCTCCAAGCGTCGTGATCGGTCCCTATGCCATTATTGAAGGGGATGTCACGATCGAGGATAATGTTTCTGTTGGTAATCATTGTGTCATCACCGGCAATACGACCATTGGCCCTGAGTGCCAATTTTTCACAGGAGCTGTGATTGGAAGCGCGCCTCAGGACAAGAAACATGTCGGCGGGAAAAACAGTTCACTTAAGATCGGCGCCAAAAATGTGTTCCGTGAATATGTGACTGTTAACACAGGGACTGAGGAAGGCGGGGGGAATACCACGATCGGCGACCGCAATTTGTTTATGGCCTATTCGCACGTGGCCCATGATTGCAAGATCGGCAGTGACTGTGTTGTGGCCAATGTGGGCCATTTGGCCGGCCATGTGGTCCTGGAAGACCGCGTGATCATCGGCGGGCTCACCGGTGTCCATCAGTTCGTGCGTATCGGCAAGATGTCGATCGTCGGCGGTTGTTCCAAAGTCGTTCAGGATGTTCCGCCTTATGCCATGTGTGACGGGGATCCCAGCAAGATCTTCGGCGTCAATGTCGTCGGGCTTAAACGCGCCCAGTTTCCGCAAGCAACTATTTCCACATTGCGCAAAGCGTTTAAAATTTTATTCCATTCCGGTCTTACCAGAACCCACGCGATCGAAAAAGTTCAGCAGGAGTTCGGTTCTACGACCGAACTGGATAATCTGATCGCTTTTATCCGTAATTCTGAGCGCGGCGTGTGCGGCTAATTCGGTCTTCCTTTCAAAACTTTTCTTGAACGTTCCAGGTTTCGCCTCATGACTGACTCCATCCAACAGTTGGGTTTGATCGCCGGAAACGGTCAATTTCCAGTCCTTTTTGCCCGGGCCGCCAAACTTAAAAACATTAAAGTCATTGCCGCGGGCATCCGCGGGGACACGGGGTTCTATCTGCCTTTTCTCGTCGATAAATTTGCCTGGTTCCGGCCCGGTGAATTAAGAAAGCTCTTCACCTATTTTAAAGAGTCCGGGGTCCGTCATGTCATCATGGCCGGACAGGTCAATCCCAACAATCTCTTTGACCGCAGCGTTGCGATGGACGAGGAATTCCGCGAACTTTTCGCGGCGCTGGAAGACCGCAAGGCCGATACCATTTTCAAAGCGGTGGCCGACCGTCTGCGTGCCAACGGCATGGAACTATTGGATTCAACGATGCTGGTGCGCGACCATCTGGCCCCCAAGGGAACGCTGACGCAAAGGGCCCCGACCGTCGGAGAGCTGGAGGATATCCAGTTCGGTTTCACGATCGCGAAGCTGATGGGAGGGATCGATATCGGCCAGACGGTGGTGGTCAAGGACAAGGCCATTGTCGCGATCGAAGCCATGGAAGGGACCGACCGCGCCATTGCGCGCGGGTGCGCCATTGCCCGCCAGGGCGCGGTGGTGGTCAAGACCAGCAAGCCCAAACAGGATGACCGTTTTGACGTTCCGGTCATCGGCCCTAAAACCATCAAGGTCATGGCTTCGGTCAAGGGCGGGTGTCTCGCCATTGAGTCCGGAAAGACCCTGATCATTGACCGGGAACAAACCCTCAAACTGGCCAACCAGGCCGGGATCTGCATCGTCGCCGCTTAATCGGGGCCGGCATTATCCTATCTTGTTGTCCCGCCGAGAAATAGACCTGCCTTTTGGTTGACACTCTTTTATATTTTCTATATAATAAATCACAATTTTTTATAAATATTAATATTTTAAGGTGGTTACATAATGGAACCCGTTGATGATCTAAAAGCCTCCCGGCTTGCCAAATTGCAGCATTTAAAGCAAAAAGGCATCCAGCCGTACGGCCGTAAATTCCCCAACATTGAAGCGACCGCGCATGTTTTGGCCAATTTTCAGGAAGGCCGGCAGGTCGTTGTGGCCGGACGTATCATGGCCAACCGCAAACACGGCAAGGTGTATTTTCTGGATCTGACCGATCAAACCGGGAAACTTCAGCTTTTTGTTAAGGCCGATTACATCACTCAGGAATTATTTGAATTGATCGGTGATCTGGATATCGGCGATATCATCGGCGTCAAAGGCGAGCTTTTTACGACCAAGACCGGTCAGCAGAGCGTGCGCGTGAGTGATGTGACCATCCTTTCCAAATCTCTTTTATCCCTGCCGGAAAAATGGCATGGTCTTAAGGACGTTGAGATCCGTTACCGCCAGCGTTATGTGGACATGATCGCCAATCCCGAGGTGCGAGATGTCTTTATTAAGCGCAGCCGGATCGTGGCCATGATCCGCCGTTTTCTGGATGAACGCCAATTCCTCGAGGTGGAAACGCCCATGCTGCAGCCCATGGCGGGCGGCGCGCGCGGGCGTCCGTTTAAATCGAAGCACAATGCCTATGACATGGAAGTGTTCTTGCGCATCGCGCCGGAACTTTATCTCAAGCGCCTGCTCGTCGGAGGTCTTGAGCGCGTCTATGAAATGAACCGCAATTTCCGTAACGAAGGAATCTCCACGCGGCACAATCCTGAATTCACCATGCTCGAAGTTTATCAGTCCTACGGCGACGTCGAGGACATGATGAACCTGACCGAGGAGATGATCAGCTCCATTGTCAAAGAACTCTGCGGTTCTTACAAGGTCCAGTATCAGGGCAAGGAAATTGATTTCACCACGCCGTGGGAACGCCGGTCGTTCGCCAAAGTGGTCAAAGACAAGTTTGACATCGATCCGGATGATTCCGCGGAAGCGATGTTGACCAAGGTCAAGGCCCGACGCCATACACATGCGAAGGTCGACAAATTGACGCGCTCGGCGGTCATGAAGATCGTTGAAGAGGCGCTCGATGAGGACGCCACCATGAACCCGGTGTTCTTTGTGGATTATTTCACGTTCCTCTGTCCGCTCGCCAAGACGGTTGTCGGCAATCCCTGGATATCGCAACGCTTTGAGGTTTTTATCGCCGGTATGGAAGTGGGAAACGCGTATTCCGAGTTAAACGACCCCATCGAACAGCGCGAGCGTTTGACCGAAGATCTGGATGACGATGTGGAGACCGGCACACGTACGATCGATGAGGATTTCTTATGCGCGCTTGAGCACGGTATGCCGCCGGCCGGCGGTTTAGGGATCGGCATCGACCGTCTGGTCATGCTTTTGACCGATTCGCCGTCCATCAGGGACGTTATTTTATTTCCATTACTCAAACCGCACGGGGAAGTCAAGGACGAAGCAAAAGTGGCAAAGGGCGAGAACGAATAAGTTGCGCCCACCGGAGCAATCATGAGCTACGAATCCTGGATCAGTTACCGATATCTTATGGCCAAGAAGGACCGCTTTTTGTCCATGATCAATTTTGTCGCGGTGGCGGGTATCGCCATCGGTGTCATGGCCTTGATCGTCGTCATCGGGGTCATGGCGGGTTTTGACCGCGACCTGCGCGATAAGATCATCGGCACCAACGCGCACATCATGGTGGAACGCGAGACCGGGCTTAAAAATTACACCGAAGTTTTAGCCAAGCTGGGTCAGGTCAAGGACGTCAAGGCGCTTTCGGCGTATATCCACGGCAATGTTTTTCTGGAATCTAATCAACGGGCCATGAGCCTTGTGCTGCGCGGGGTCGATCCCGGCCATGAGTCGAAGATCACCAAGATCGATGACTATCTGGCCTCAGGCAAGATAGGGGATCTTAAACCCGAAGAAGTGGTGGTCGGCAGCCAGCTGGCGAGTTATTACGGTTTTCGCGTCGGGGATGATATCACTATCATCGCGCCTGCTTCCGGCGTGGCCGGCCAGGGCTGGCGCTATACGCTTAAGATCGCAGGCATATTCACATCCGGTATGTATGATTACGACATGAACCTGATCCTCGTGCATCTCTCCAAGGCCCAGCAGATCTTCAGCCTTGAACCGAACACCGTCAGCGGGATCGGGGTCAAGATCAAAGACGTGTATGCCGCGCCCAAGATCAAGGAACAGATGTATGAGCTTCTGGGCTACAGTTATCTCGTCCGGACATGGATCGAGAACAACAGCAACTTTTTTGCCGCGCTGCGTCTGGAGAAATTTGCGATGTTCGTCATCCTGACATTGATCGTGCTGGTGGCCTCATTTAACATCATCAGCACCTTGATCGTGACCGTCACAAGCAAGGTCAAGGATATCGGGATCTTAAAAGCGATCGGCGTTCCTAAAAGTTCGATCCGCAAGATCTTCACGCTGCAGGGAATTTCTCTGGGCGTCATGGGAACGTTCTGGGGAGTTGTGGGCGGCGCGGGTTTGAGTTTCCTGCTAAAGAAATATCAATTCATCAAACTGCCGCAGGACATTTATTACATTGATCATCTGCCGGTCTTGGTGCAGTTAAGCGACATCCTGGTGATCGTTGGCTCCGCGCTGGTCATCAGTTATCTGGCAACGATCTATCCGGCGGGAAAAGCCGCGAATTTAGAACCGGTCGAGGCCCTGCGTTATGAATAGGACCATCGAACGGTCTTATCCGGAAAAGGATATTTTGGCACAGCAAGACAGCAAAACACTTTTAACGGCACGCAATATTCACAAAAAATATCAGCAAGGGACAAGCGCGCTTCATATCCTCAAAGGTGTTGATCTGGATGTTTCAACGGGGGAAGTGCTTGCATTGGTCGGGCCGTCGGGCGCCGGCAAATCGACGCTGCTTCACATTTTAGGAGGCTTGGACAGGCCTAGCGAAGGCGATGTTCTTTTGGAAGGCAAAAGCGTTTATACGGTCAACGACGCCGAACGCGCGCGCATCCGTAACCGGCAGGTCGGCTTTGTGTTCCAGTTCTATCATCTGTTGCCGGAATTTACAGCCCTTGAGAACGTGGCGCTCCCGGCATTGATCACCAACGGTGTTGTTAAGCCGCAGCCGAGCCTTGCGCGTGCCCAGGAACTTTTGGAAAAGGTCGGATTAAAGGACCGTGTTACGCACCGTCCGCATGAACTCTCCGGCGGGGAACAGCAGAGGGTCGCGATCGCGCGCGCCTTGATCAACTCGCCGAAGATCGTTTTTTGCGATGAACCCACCGGCAATCTCGATTCCCAAAGCGGGGAGGCGATCATCGAGCTGTTGTTAAATTTGAATAAAACTGAACGCCAGACGCTTGTCATCGTGACCCACGATGAGAAGATCGCCGCGCGCTCAAACAGAGTTATACGAATCAAGGACGGAAAATTAGAGAGGTAATGTACCAGGTCAGAAAGGCAAGGAAGGTATGAAGGTTTATATCAACGGTCAATTCATTGAAAAAGACAACGCGAAGATCTCCGTGTTCGACCACGGTTTTCTCTACGGCGACGGCGCATTTGAAGGCATCCGTTCGTATGACGGCCTTGTTTATAAGCTCAATGAACACATTGATCGTCTTATGGAAAGTCTGCACACGCTCATGATCCAGCTTCCGATATCGAAGAAAGAACTGACGGAGGCGGTCATCAAGACGCTTAAAGTAAATAAACTTAAAGATGCCTACATTCGTCTGATCGTCACCCGCGGCGTGGGTGATCTCGGACTTGATCCCAGAAAATGCAGGGGCAATGCCGGCATTGTCATCATCACGGATAAGATCACGCTGTATCCGGCCGAGCTATATCAAAAGGGTATGGAGATCATCACTGTTCCGACGGTGAAGAACCATCCCGAGGCGCTTAATCCGGAACTCAAGTCGCTGAATTATCTCAACAATATCCTGGCGAAAATTGAAGCAACCAATGTCGGTTATAACGAAGCCATTATGCTCGATCCGAACGGATATGTGACCGAATGCACGGGTGATAATATTTTCATCGTGAAGGACGGCGTTCTTTCGACACCCACGCACGGACGCCTGCGCGGGATCACGCGTCAGTCGGTCATTGAACTGGCACACAAGAATAAGATTTCTGTGCAGGAAAGATTCTTTACGCGCCATGAGATCTTCAACGCGCACGAGTGTTTTCTGACGGGAACCGCGGCTGAGATCATTCCGGTTGTCAAGCTTGACGGACGCTCCATCGGCGACGGAAAACCGGGGGCCATGACGCTTAAGCTCATGAAGTGGTTCAAAGAGAAGACACGCAAGGACGGCGTGAAATATACGATTTAACGATGAGTCACACGTCCGATGTCCGAAGTCAGAAGAAATGTCTTGAGACATCTGACCTCTGACATGTGACCCTTGAAAAAAGGCAGCTTATGCAATGCGATATATGCGGTAAAAAGAAAGCCACTGTTCATTTAACCGAGATCGTTGACCAGCAGATGTCGGAAATGCATCTGTGCGAAGAGTGCGCCCGCCAGAAAAGCGTTCAGATGGAACAGCAGTTCGGTTTGGCCGACCTATTGGCCGGCTTGGCAGACATGGGCGCCAAGACGAACACGCCTGCGAAGGATGCCGCAGGTGTAGCGGCCAAGACCGTAGCGCTGACCTGCGCGAAATGCGGTTTGAGCTATGATGATTTCCGCAAGCTCGGGCGTTTGGGCTGCGGGCATTGTTACATTTCATTCAAGGAACAGCTGGAGGCTTTGTTGAAAAAGATACACGGTTCTAGCCATCATTTGGGAAAAATGATCGTCAAGGGCAAGAAGCCATTGACCACGACTTCGAAGGTCAAGAAAGATGATCTGACGTCATTGCGCCAGGACCTGCAAGAGGCGATCCACAGCGAAGATTTTGAAAAAGCGGCCCAGATCCGCGATAAGATCCGCGACATGGAAAAAAAGGAAAAATAAGTCATGCGATTGGATGATCTCATTAATCATACGGGTGAATGGCTTAAGGGTTCTGGGCCTTTCGCGCATATTGTGACCTCTTCGCGCGTGCGTCTGGCCCGCAATCTTGCCAGCGCTCCGTTCCCGAACAAATCAGGAAAGAAAGAACTGGAAGAAGTATTGGCGCTCGTCGATAAAGCTGTCTCGCAGATCGACCTTTTGAAGGACTGCAGCAGTTTTCATATCAGTGATATGGACAGCGTCGACAGGCAATTCTTGGTCGAACGCCATTTGATGAGCCATGACCATGCCTCGAACCCGGAAGGAAAAGGCGTTGTCATTTCCAAAGAAGAGATCCTTTCCATCATGATCAACGAGGAGGACCATCTGCGCATTCAGGTGATGCAGTCCGGTCTGAACCTGATCGAGACCTGGAAGATCATCAACGCCATCGATGATGCGCTCTCAAGCAAACTCGGTTATGCGTTCTATCCGGAGTGGGGTTTCTTGACCGCCTGCCCGACGAATACCGGCACCGCGATGCGCGGTTCGGTCATGCTGCATCTGCCGGCATTGGTCATGACCAAGCAGATCAATAAAGTTTTGACCGCGATCTCCAAGCTGAGTTTTGCCAGCCGCGGGTTTTACGGCGAAGGAACACAGGCGAGCGGGAATTTCTATCAGATCTCGAACCAGGTCTCGCTGGGCCACAGCGAAGATGACATCCTGCAGAACATCAACGGCCTGATTAAACAGATCATTGAGCAGGAAGAGCAGGCGCGCCAGGCGCTGCTTTTGCAGAATAGACCGATGCTCGAAGACAAGATCTGCCGGTCGTTCGGACTTTTGAAACACGCGCACATCATTTCCAGCCAGGAGACCATCGAGCTTCTCTCCATGGTCAGGCTCGGGATCGACATGGCGATCTTAAAGGACGTAAGCCACAAGACGATCAACCAGCTGTTTTTGATGATCCAGCCCGCTCATCTTCAGAAGATCGAGGGCAAGAAATTAAATTCTTTCGAACGAGATACCAAACGCGCAAGTCTTATCAGACAGAAACTGGGAGGTTCTTATGTTTAACCGATTCACCGAGAGGGCCCGCAAGGTCATCGTTTACGCCAAGGAGGAGGCTCGCCGTTTCAATCATGATTACATCGGCACTGAGCATCTTCTGTTGGGTTTGATCCGCGAAGGCGAAGGTGTTGCCGCCGCGGTGCTGCAGAAATTGGGGCTCGACCTTGAGACCATCCGTCTGGAAGTCGAGAAGCTCGTCCAGCCCGGTCCGCAGACACAGGTGCTGGGCGATATTCCTTTTACCCCGCGTTCCAAGAAAGCGCTGGAACTTTCCGCCGAGGAAGCGCGCGCGTTAGGACATAATTATATCGGGACCGAACATCTTTTGCTGGGATTGGTCAAAGAAGGCGAAGGCATGGCGTACCGTGTCCTTTTGAATCTCGGGCTTGATCTCGGCAAACTGCGTAACGAGGTCATGGAACTTTTAGGTTCCGGTATTCCGGGTTACGGCACGCAGGAACCTGTGAAGACCGGAAAAACCCCGGCGATCGATGCCTATGGACGCAATCTCAACAAGCACGCCAAGGACGGCAAGCTTGATCCGGTCATCGGACGCAAGAACGAGATCGAACGTGTCATCCAGATCCTGTCGCGCCGCACAAAGAACAATCCGGTCCTTTTGGGTGAGGCCGGTATCGGTAAGACCGCGATCGTCGAAGGTTTGGCGCAGCTCATTGTCAACGGCGACGTCCCGGAAATACTTCGCGATAAAACGATCGTTGTGCTCGACCTTGCGATGATGATCGCAGGCACCAAATACCGCGGCCAGTTCGAAGAACGCATTAAAGCTGTCATGGATGAGCTCAAGCGTTCGGGCAAGATCATCCTTTTTATCGATGAGATCCACACGCTCGTCGGGGCAGGCGCTGCCGAAGGGGCCATCGACGCCGCCAACATCTTAAAGCCCGCGCTCGCCCGCGGAGAGATCCAGTGCATCGGGGCCACCACGCTCGATGAATACCGCAAATACATTGAAAAGGATGCCGCGCTTGAGCGCCGTTTCCAGACGATCTTGGTCGATCCGCCGTCGGTGGATGAAACGATCCAGATCCTCAAAGGTCTGCGCGATAAATATGAGGCCCATCACCGCGTGAAATTCTCCGACGAAGCCCTGGAAGCCGCGGCCAAATTGTCTGACCGCTATATTTCCGGACGGTTCCTGCCGGATAAAGCCGTCGACATCCTCGATGAGGCCGGCGCCAGCGCGCGTTTGAAGGCCATGGTCGTGCCCGAAGGCATTAAGGAACTCGAAGAAAAGATCGACCAGTTAAAGAAAGAAAAAGAGGCGTTCATCAAAAGCCAGGATTTTGAACGCGCCGCCAAGATGCGCGACCAGGAACGCGAGGTCAGAGAGCAGCTTGATAAAATGCGCAGTGAATGGACGCAGAAAAGGGACAATGTCACATTGACCATCGGCGAGGATGATATCGCCCGCGTCATCGCCCAGTGGACCAAGATCCCGCTGGTGCGTCTCGAGGAGAAGGAGACCGAACGTCTTTTGAAGATGGAAGAGTATATGCGTTCCAACGTGATCGGGCAGGAAGAGCCCATCAGCGCGATCTCCCGCGCGGTGCGCCGTTCACGCGCCGGTATCAAGAATCCCCGCCGGCCCATCGGTTCGTTCATCTTTCTGGGGCCCACGGGTGTCGGTAAAACGCTTTTGGCGCGCATGCTCGCATCATTCATGTTCGGCGATGAGAACGCGCTCATTCAGATCGACATGTCGGAATACATGGACAAATACAACGTGTCGCGTTTGATCGGCGCGCCTCCGGGTTACGTCGGATATGAAGAAGGCGGGCAGTTGACCGAAAAAGTCCGCCGCCGTCCGTATTCCGTCATCCTTTTAGATGAGATCGAAAAGGCGCATCCGGACGTGTTCAACCTGCTTTTGCAGGTCTTTGAGGACGGACGCCTGACCGACAGTTTGGGGCGCATCGTGGATTTCCGCAACACCATTATCCTGATGACCTCTAACGTCGGCGCCGAGACTGTGCGAAAACAGGGATCAATGGGATTCGTGGCCCAGACGGAAGCCGATACGTACAATCAACTGCGCGACCGCCTGTTGAGCGAGGTCAAGAAGGCCTTCAAGCCGGAATTCCTCAACCGTGTCGATGACATCATTGTCTTTAAATCATTGACCAAGGAAGATCTCACCAAGATCGTCGAGCTTGAGATCAAGCAGGTGGCCAACCGTCTGAAAGACAAAGGCATTGAGCTGGTCCTGTCGCAGGACGCGCTTGATTTTCTCATCGAGAAAGGCTTTGATCCGGTTTACGGAGCGCGGCCGCTCAAGAGGACCATCCAGCGTTATCTCGAGGATCAGCTCTCGGAGAATATCATTGCCGGACGTTTAAAGGACGGGGCAAAGATCAAGGTCAAACGCGAAGCCGAACAATTGGTGTTCACGTAGGTTAACGTGAAGATATGGGCGCCATTGGTGATCGTTTTTGTTCACATGGCGACGACGTGCTGCGCCGCCGGCGGCGGAGTTTATCCTTTTAAAGGCCGGCTGGATCTTGTTGACGGTGTTTTTGAGCTTTCCCTGAAAACGAAAGAGGGACGCGCTCATCTTCAGGTCAACCGCGATACGGACGGATCATGCCGGACCTTGCTGGATGTTGAGAATATACACACGCCGTTCTTTGAAATGACAACACAGATATCGGGTGTTCTTCGGGTGGAGAAAGACACCTCTGGAGATAGTGAGTTCTCCGGGCGGTTTGAAAGTCAGAACACCCGGATCAATGAACGCAGCGGACCGGAGGTCTCCGGGAATTTCGATCTAGGTGGCGGCGCTTTTTATGTGCGGGATTTTGCTTGGGGCGGCTTGAGAGGATCGGGGAAAGTTGATCTGCATCCGCCGTATCCGGTCGGATCAAAGATCCAGTTGTACGGGATGGACATTGCCGATCTTCTCAATTGGCTGGCGGGCAAAGATAAACAATGG
>CAZLRE010000021.1:0-11765 GCA_964561885.1 uncultured Planctomycetales bacterium
AGTGCGCCGTAACGCTCACGCATAAAGACATACTGAAAGAGGGAAAAACCAAAATACGTCAGCGGAAAGACACTATTGACCAGCGTGTCATCCCACCGCCCCAGATGGAGCGCCACCCAGAACATCTCGAACGGGATCATCAAGGGATAGGACCTCAGCTGCAGATGCTTCAGCGCATCCAATGAGCCGTCATGCAGGAAGACTTTGGCTTTAAGCGCGGTGAGCGTGATGGCATCGTAAACATGGATGGGAAAAAGAAAGGTGTTGGCGACGATGAAATAAAACTGATAAACGAGATAAACGCTCAAAAGGATGAAAAGCCATTTGTGCCCCGTGTTTAAGGAACCGAAGTTTGTCTTTTGTCCGGACCCGATATCGTGATGAACGCCCGCCTGTTTTTCCCGTCCCAAGAACCAGACGCCAAGCATGATCACCTGCGTGATCGCAAGAGCGGTCATGATATTATTCCAGACTAAAGGCACGCGCATCATTCCCAACATCAAACACACCAGGCCAAAGACCGCCATGCCGGTTGAGAACGACAGACCCAAGACCGCGGCAAAAGATATCCTCACCCTGGGACAGACCGCTTTAATGAGCGTCACCCCAAGGATCACCGCGATGGTTGCCATGCGCACTAACGCCCAATGTTCAGCGGTCATCATCCACCCTCTTGTATAGCGCCGTCGGATAATTCACATCCGCGACAACCGGCCTGAAACGCCCCGGCACCGGCACATCCATGTTATCTTTGAGATAGAACACCACATAATCAGGGACACGATCACGATGCACAACATCGAGCCGCGGGAACATGAAATACGGCAGGGCATCGACATCAGCATCCGCGCCGATCTTGACATCCGAGACCAAAAGGCCAGCGGAACCGGGCGGCACATGCGAAGCAAAACTCCGCGCGATCTCGTAAGCATATTGATACAAGATGGAGTAACGTTCGTCATCGCTCATATGGCCGATATTGCGCTGGGCGGTGTTGAGATACCACACCTGGTGCGACGTTTGGATCGCGATCGCCCCCAGACAGAACACCCAGCAGGCCAGCCATAAACTTTTCGGAATATCAAAACCACGGCCGGCGATGCGTCCCGCGATAAAACCGACACAAACGATCAGCGCGATCGCCAGATAAATGTAGGCATAGATGGAGACGCCTTTGAACTGCGGCGCGGCGAAGAAATTGTAATGAGAATTGTAAAAACAGTTGTCCGGAAGCGAAAAAAATGGGAGACTTGTCAATGTCATAGCGTTTGGCTCTTTATAAACCGTTATTGATCAACTCACAAGGACATTATGTTCACTTATAAAACACAGATTCGATTGCACGACACGGACGCGGCCGGCATCCTTTTTTTCGCCCACCAGTTTTCCATCATCCACGATGCGTATGAACAGCTTCTGGAAAAATTGGGCTTCAGTTTTCCGACCATGCTTAAAAAACGCTCTTACTTCCTGCCCATCGTGCACGCCGAATCTGACTACAAATCCCCTCTGTTCGTCGGCGACAAGATCACGGTCACCATCACCATCTCGCACATCGGAGAAACTTCCTTCAGTTTTGCCTATGCCATCCGCAACCAGAAAAATATTCTGGTCGGAACAGCCAAGACCGTGCATGTGACCATCGACAAAAAGAAAAGGACCAAGATCAAACTTCCCAGGGAGGTCCGCAACAGTCTGGAGAAGTTCTCGAAAAAGTCATACTGGGTTGATCGTTGATGGATGATAGTTGATCGTTACCATCGACGCCTGCCATCAACCATCCACCATCATCTATTGTTCCTGGATAAGCTTAATAAAATATTTTCTGTCTACCTTCCAATTTTCCCCATTCTTATCCGGCCAGGGATAAAACGCATCCGGAACCTTGAACTTAGGCAGCTGCTGAGCTAACGTCTTTTTAAGCTCAACCTCTGTGAGCGCGGCAGAAGCATCTGCCCACCGCACAAAAGCAACGGGCCTGTGCCCGAACTCGTCATCATCTTGGGCAACGACCACGGCCTGGACCACCGCAGGGATCCTCAACAGCGCCGCTTCTATTTCCTCGGGATGGATATTCTCCCCGCCGGAGATGAACATGTTGTCCTTGCGGCCCAGGACCGTTAAACAACCGTCCTCGATCCTGCCCACATCGTTGGTATGAAACCAGCCTTCATTATCCAGCGGCAAACGCGCGCTATCTCCCTGAAGATACCCTTTAAAAAGCGTCCGGCCTTTGACGCATATCTCTCCGTCGGTGGCGGTCTTCAATTCCCGGTGAGGCAAAACCCGAGCCGGTGAACGCGCGGCATCCAGCAGTTTTCCGGTCGCCACCTGGGAGGCCATTTCTGTTAATCCGTAACTGACATAGACCGGAAGTCCGCGGTCCATGGCTGAATGCAAAAGATTTTTAGGCAGCGCGCTTCCGCCCAAAAGAAGCGCTTTGAGATTTTCCGGCCGCTTGAACTGCGGATCCTTAAGCCAACGTTCCAGCTGGGTCGCCACCATGGAAACATGAGTAACTTTTCCATCAGAAATCAAACGTAATGCGTTTTCCCTGCCTGCCACGACCATCGCACAACGGGCGATCAGGCAGCGCATCACGATCCCAAGACCGGAGACATGATACAACGGCAAAGATAAAAGCCACGCCGAACGCTCATCCAGGGCGATGCAGGTATTCGATCCCAAGGCGTTAAAATACAGATTGCCGTAGGTCAACACCGCGGCTTTAGGCTCGGCCGTTGAACCCGACGTCAGAACGATGGCCGCTTCCTGGTCCTCAGGCATCATCAACTGTGATGACTGCGATCTTGAAAGAACATCTTTGGCATCATAAACGATCAGATCCGACATGGCCATGACCTGGCAGGACGGCTTTGTTCCACGAAAATTAAACGATGCGCCGAGGGCGACCGATCGGACTTTAAGCGTCCTTAACAATGTTTGGATCGTCTGCGGCGGGAATTTTGGACTGACCGGGCATGCGACCGCGCCGAGGCGCCACATCCCCAGAAGGGCGATCACATATTCCACGCTGTTCTCGCCGAGCAAGGCCACGCGATGACCGGGCCTGATGCCGCGTTCTTTGAGCCCTCGAACAGCCGAATCCACATACTGGTCCAGCTGGCTGTAGGTGATCCTGCGTCCTCCCCAAACGACCGCCGGGCGGCCGGGGTCCTGGATGGACGCCTGATAGAGCGGACAAATGATTGGCTCTCCTGGTTTGGTCATACTTTTAACAATCCGGTATGAACATCGTTCCAATCCCACCTCAGCGCGGACGTTGAGACCACAGACAAACCATCCCCGCGCAAGGGCGGCAGAAGATCTTCGGCAAACCATTGATCAGTCCCCAACCCGGCGGCTAACGGTGACAGCGTAGCCAGATTCGCGAGCATACGCATCCCGATGCCGGATTCAAAGGACGAACTGACAACCGCGCCCTTGCCTTCGCTTTTAGCCTTGGCGATCCACGCCAATGTTTTTAAGATCCCCCCGACGATCGTAGGTTTGACGACAACGCAGCAAACGCCCCGGGGAAAAACAAAACCATCCACAGCGATGTTCTCGATCGATTCATCAAAGGCCACGGGAAGATCTGTTTCGCGGACAAAGGAGGAAAGTTCAGAAATGTTCTTAAGCGGCTCTTCAATAAACTCAATGCCCTCCTTGCCTATGTTCTGGGCGAAGGCGACCGCCTCTGTCAGACTCCACGCGCGGTTGGCATCAAGACGTATCTTTTTCTGGGGACCGATCATGTCCCGCAGCAACTGAACCTTGCGGACATCCAGCGGAATATTGCGGTTGCCGATCTTCAGTTTAAAAACTTCGCAATCCTGGCCGAGAAGCCGTTGGGTCTGCGACTTGATCTCATCGAGCGTGCCCTGCAGAAGCCCGGCGACGGGAACATCCTGCGGATGAGCGCAACCAAAAATATTGGCCGCGGCACATCCGCTCTTTTGCGACATCACATGGACCACTGCGGATTCAAGAGCGAAGCGCGCCGACGGACAGATCTCATCGAACATTTTCCGGGCGAAGAATGTTCGCAAACCGGAAAGGTCTTGCGGCACATCACAGCCTATAAGCCCGGCGCGTAACGCGTTTAATTGAAAGACCGCTTTCTTAAGCGTCTCTTGGTTTAATCCTGCCAGCGGAGCCGCTTCCCCCGCGCCGCTTGATCCCTCATCCGAGATCAGACGGATGACGGCCCCTTCACGAACGGTCAAAGGCTGATCGATCACGCTAAAGAGCCGTTTAAGAGGCAACCGGTATTCAAAGATCTCAAAAGCGGTGATCTTCAATGGATGAGCCATCCGATGGAGTAAATGACACTATAGACCAAAAGCAATTTCCCCGTCGATGCCAGGGCGTTGTTGAGGGACGGTCCGTCCTGTTTGGTCAAAACGGTTTTAAAGACCGGAAGGGCACAAAAAAGGACCAGACTCGCCATCAGGGACCACGGCTGTTCCCGCGTGAGGACAAAGACCGCGACCGGAATGAGCGCGGCAATGACCACTGAGACCAAGTATTCATAGACCGCGAACTCTTTTCCGAAACGCACGGCCAGAGTGTTCTTATTCACCCGCCGGTCGGTCTCACGGTCGCGCAGATTATTGACCGCCAGGATCGCCACCGATAAGAATCCCGGAGCAAGTCCGGCCAAAATGACCGCCCAATTGATCTCAAGGGCCTGAACGAAATATGTTCCACCGACGGCGACCGGACCGAAAAAGACCAGGACAAAAACCTCGCCCAATCCCATGTATCCCAGCGGCCTGGGGCCTGCCGTGTAAAAGATGCCGGATAAAATGGACAGAACACCGATGAGGGCGATCGGCCAGCCGGCATGCATCATGAGCGCCAGGCATGCCAAACCCGACAGAACAAACATAAGCGCCATGGCATTGCGCACATCCGACGGAGCGATCAATCCCGCCTGTGTGACGCGCGTGGGCCCGACGCGCTCGGAGGTGTCCGCTCCCTTCTTAAAATCAAAATAATCATTGGCAAGATTGGTGCCGATCTGGATGGTCAGGGCAGCGAATGCGGCAAGCGCGGCCATGTTGTAATCCTGAAGCCCGTGGCCGTAAGCCATTGCTGTGCCGATGGCGACCGGTGCGATAGCCGCGGGCAACGTTTTGGGACGAAATGCGATGATCCAGGGATTAGCCATGGCGTTTAGGGAATGACAGGGATGGATGGATGGTCCCTGTCTTTGAGGGCCTTGAGATCCTCAACGGTAAACTCTTTGGGTTCGGCTTCCTGCGCGGGTTTGGGGACCAACAGGGCCGCCGACTTGCTTCCGCCCTGGCTGCAAAACACCTCGACCTGCAGCTGATCGCCGGGCTCAGCCTTGAAGGGAACGCTGAACTTAAATCCGCTGGCGGAATCCTGGCGTGTCACATAAAATTTTTTGGCCTCGTCCTGATTACGGATAACCACGGCGCGCCTGATGAAATGCTCCAGACGGTCCTGGGTCGGATGGCTCCCGGAGATCGTCAAGACACCGGCGGCAGGATCGTACTCCAGCATCAGAGATTCCGGCGGTGTCGCCCAAGCCGGCAAAGAACATATCATCATCGCCGAAAGGATCAATGCGGAGAAACACGCGCCGTTAAGGATATAGAAATTCGATCGTCGGAGATTCATCATTTCACCTATGTTAGGGCCTTGAAATTCATTAAGAAACGAAGGACCATGGCCTGGTCCACCTCACCCTGCTGAAACAGGAAATGGACCTCAAAAAATTTCTTGCCCTGCATCAGACAAATGCTCACATTCTTGCCCTGGTCGGTCTCATAAACGAACATGGCGGCATGGTTGCCCGAGACCGTGGCCGGGCTTCGGTTCGTGTTCGTGAGAATATCCTTGGGCGTCGCCTTTAATTTCATCGCCAAAAACGAAACAGCCAGCTGGTCAAATTGCTCCGGAGTGTACTGAGTGTCATCCTCTTTGTCGATGACCAAAACCGTCAATTTCTGGTTCTTCGCAGGCCGGTCGAACACATAAATGTTCTCAGCCGTAACTTCTTTGCTCTGGTTAAAATCCTCGGGGATGCTCATCGAGAACCTGTTTAACGGGTCATGGAATTCCTTTTGAATGGCCAACAGGTCAGTCCGGTTAAAAACCTTGGCTAAAACATATGCGCTCGCCGAATAAATGAGGAACCACACAACCACCGTCAGCATTGACAGGATAATGAATTTCCAGTCGGCAAGATGCGGTTTAAGGTCATACACCCGGGTCAGGCTCATCTTATCCCCGAACCTTTGGCCGAAAGGATCACGAATAAGAGCGACATATTCATAAATAACGATCGCAGCCGAAAGCAAACCCAAATAGGGATTAAACAACGGCAGCACACAGACGACGATCCAAAACAGATTGCGCATCACAGTCTGGTTCGGTCCTGCCGGCGCGTTGTCCATGTCCACGATCTGGATACCGACCAACTTTTTCCCAAGGCTCTGGCCGTTGAAACAATCTTTAATAAGCAGATAGACCAGCCAGACAATCGTGCTGAACATGGACCCGGCCAGAAACTGCACCGCAATGCACGGAACCGCGATGACGCACGAATCAATGAGATACGCGCACACCCTTTTATTCGGCCCGGCTTTAACAAACCCCTCCAGCTTACCCCCGGCCATAGCATCACGCTGCATTTTAAGGAGCGGCGATTCATCGGCAACCTGCTTTTCCCGGGAGAGAAATTTGACCAAAAGAAAAAGAATGACGCCGACGCCGAGGATCATCGCGATCCGGAAGATCAATGTCTGGACCGCCGGGTCTAATTGACCGACCGCTTTCTTTAATTCTTCTTTCTTGCTTTCAACGGTCTCAGCAACACTGGCAGCCCTGGTGAGCTGTTCCTTCAAACCGTCGGAATCCTCAACGCCCAGCGAGGCGGAGTGATACAAATTCTTCATGCTTTCTTTGATATTGCCGCTTTGAAAATCTCGCTTGGCCTGCTGGTAATAAAACTGGCCGTCTTTGCCGTCAATGAGCGGCATCTCCGGGACAGGCTGCTGGGTATAGGAAGTTCCGGCCGACGGCTGTTCTTCGATTGGCTGGGGCTGTTGATAGACTTGTGCTGGCTGGACATACGTCGGGGTTTGGACTGCCGGGGCAACATCAGGAAAACTGTCTGTTATCTCCTGGATCTGGTCCATGGCCAGATAGACCGGCGCGCCCCCCGTCTGGATCTGGATGTAATCATCCGTGCGTTCGATGATGGTGCCTTCGAAAGCTTCGCCGGATTTTAAAACAACGACTTCCGCGAAAACAGCGGGACAGGCGAGAAACAGGATCATCGAAAGTATTATTTTTCTCGGCATTCTGGGGGCCCTTGAAAAATTAAAGGGCCGGCCTCTATGGCGAGGCCGACCCTTTTAAACATCCTTACTTTGCAGCAGCATCTCCTGCAGGGGCCGCAGCAGCGGGTGCAGCAGCAGGTTCATTTTCCATCTTCAGATACCCTTTTTCCATGAGCATGCTCTGAAGCTTGGTGCCGACTTCATATCCCCATTGTTCGCCTGAGGTGTATGTCTCTTCCAGGATCTTCGGAAGGGCTTCAATGAGCTTACGTCCGACCGGTGATTCATAGAACTTGATAGTTTCCTTGATCTCATCGGCGGAAAGATACTTGTCGTAGACCGGAATGTTCATCTCGTTGATCTTGTTGGTGTCGATGTTCTTTTTGAATTCATCCCAGAATTCAGCGGGGATGTTCGGATTGTAAGCGGAAAATGACTTGATCATCTGGTCGATCATCTGCTCGCCGACCTTATCGCCGCCGGTCAAGGAGATCAGCTTGCGGATATCCGCGATCTTTGCCGGGTCGCCGGACGGCTGAGGCGCTGCCGCGTCCTGGGCAAAGTTGACAGCCGGGAAAGAAACGATTGTCAGTAGTACGAATAATAACAGGGTTAATGCTTTCTTCATGGTTTGTCCTTTCGTGTTTGGTTTAAAACTGTTTTTTAAATCTTACGGTCGTTTGGGAAATTTCGAAAAATCCGGACGGCGCTTTTCAACGAACGCGTTGCGGCCTTCCTGACCTTCTTCGGTCATATAAAAAAGCATGGTGGCATTCCCGGCCAGCTCCTGCAAACCTGCCTGCCCGTCGCAATCGGCATTCAGGGCGGATTTCAGACAGCGGATGGCGATCGGCGAATTGGTCAATATCTCGCGGCACCACACTACTGTTTCTTTTTCAAGGTCCTTATAGGGAACAACTTTATTGACCAAACCCATTTCCAGGGCTTCCTTGGCGTTGTACTGGCGGCACAAGAACCAGATCTCGCGCGCCTTTTTCTGTCCGACGATGCGGGCCATGTAACTGGCGCCGTAACCGCCGTCGAATGAGCCAACTTTGGGCCCTGTCTGACCGAAGCGCGCGTTATCCGCCGCGATCGAGATATCGCACATCAGATGTAAAATGTGCCCGCCTCCGATGGCGTAACCGGCGATCATGGCGATGACCGGTTTGGGGCACGTGCGGATCTGGCGCTGAAAATCAAGGACGTTGAGACGTTCCACACCGTGTCCGTCCTTGTAGCCGGCATCACCCCGGATCTTTTGGTCCCCGCCGGAACAGAAAGCCTCTTTGCCTTCGCCGGTCAGGATCACAACCCCTGTTTTGGGATCATTGCGGGCATCTTCCAGGGCGTCTTGCATCTCAACGACCGTCAACGGCCGAAAAGCGTTCCTCACCTGCGGACGGTTGATGGTGATCTTGGCGATCCCGTCCATCTTGTGATACTTGATGTCCTGGTATGTCTTGGCTGCTTGCCATTTGAATTTTGTCGTTTTCAAAGATCTAAACCTCTACAAAAACTTTTCCGTCCTGCACTTTAACCTTATAACTTTTAACCCCTTCATAAGCCGGGT
Organism: uncultured Planctomycetales bacterium; assembly: GCA_964561885.1. Lineage (GTDB taxonomy): Bacteria > Omnitrophota > Gorgyraeia > Zapsychrales > Fredricksoniimonadaceae > JAGNTT01. The sequence continues at coordinate 8,893 of CAZLRE010000021.1, forward strand.
CGCTTAACGCGGTGCCGGTCAAAATGTCGAATGTCGCTCCGTGCCACGGACAGGTCACAACTGACCCGGCCACCGGGCCTTCCGCCAAAGAACCGCCGGCATGGGAACAGGCATCGTCAATGGCATAGAACTTTCCTTCAACATTAAAAACTGCCAAAACGATGTTCCCAACGGTGCACTGAAGTCCATGTCCCGGAGAGATCGCGTCTAACTCACAAACACTGTGCCATAAACCCATAGATGTGATCCTTAAATTGACCTTGAAATGATTGATATTCTATCACAACATTTCGATAAAACAATACAACTGACGACTTTAGAAATGCTCCCGGGAATTAACCCGGTCCGGTTCACACTTTGAGATTGCGCTCAAGCTCCTCAACATCCTTGCGCGCCTGTTTGGCGGAGATCTTGAATATCTGGACATACAGCCGGATCGCTGATTCGCGGTCCCCTTCCTGCAAAAGACGGCGGACATCGAACATCGTAGGCTTGCGCTCGGGGATCTTCCCCTGGCGATAGGTCCTGTTCATGACCCATATCCAATAGGAACCGCACAAAATTAGAAAGCACAGGGCGGTCACCGCGATCGAAAGTAAGAAATTCATGATTGAGTTCCTTTTAAGGAGCTTTAGGAATCTTTATCAAGTTCCAGATTATCCACGACCTTCTTGACCTCAAGTTCGGCCTTTTCGATCTTGGATTTGCAGATCTTGACCAGCTCGACCGCTTCTTTGACCTTCAGGGACAGCTCATCGACGTCGATGTCTTCGCTTTCGATCTTGCGGATGATCTCATCAAGTTTTTCAACGGCTTTGCTGTATTTAACGTCGGCCATAAATCGTTTCACTCCTTAAAACTGCAGGACATCCGATCAACGCACTTCGCTGTCGATCATCCCGTCCATAAATTCTGTTTTTAAATGTCCGCCTTTTTTAACGGCCTTAGCGCTTTTGATCACCTTGCCATCTTCTGCGCGCGTGATGGAAAACCCTCTTTTGAGCGTGTTGCGGGGATCAGCCAGATCAATGAACTTTTGACAGTGACTCATTTTAGTGGCGGCAGCCGTAAGATTCAATTGAATTGTTTTCAATAGTTGCTGCCGTCGTTCCCTAAGGTCCTTGCCTGCGGTTTTGATGATGCCGGAAGGCAGGCGCTTGAGATTTTCCAACGTCACGGAAACATAATCGCGGTGCGCCCGTAAATACATCACTGTGCCTGTGTGCAGAGCTGACGCCTGTGACTTGAGCGCGCTTTTCTCGGATTCGATCTTCTGCCGGGCCATATCCAGAACAAACCTTTGCCGATCATCGATCGTTGCCAGAAAATCATTGATGCGTCCGACCAAGAACTGCGCGATCGCCGTCGGTGTCTTGGCGAAGGTGTGCGCGGCCAAGTCGGTCACGGTGGTATTGATCTCATGGCCTATGCCGGTTATGACCGGCAGGCGCGATGCCGCGACCGCGCGCGCGATGGGTTCACTGTCAAAACAGCTCAGCTCGGCAATGGAACCTCCGCCGCGGGTAATGACAATGACATCCAACCCGTCGATGCCGTTGAGCGTCCTTAAAGCGGACGTGACCGACGCCGGCGATGTCTTGCCCTGCATAACGGCATTGGCCAGATAGACCGCAAAAGCAAAACCGCTGCGGCGCAATTCATCGATAAAATCATTATAAGCGGCTGAATCGGCTGACGTGACTAGCCCGATATTGAGCATGACCGGCGGCAATTCCAGGGTTTTATTCTTATCTAAAACTCCCTGGCTTTTTAAAAGCGCGATGAGCTTTTGGCGCTCCTGGGCGATCTTGCCGAGCGTGTAGGTGGGATCGACCTGTTCGACACTGAGGCTTAACGTCCCGCCCTTTTGCCAGAAATCGACCTTGCAGAGGAACTTGACCTGAATGTCGTCTTTGAGAGAGAAACCGTTCTCCACACGGCGCAGGACAGCGTCGATCATGACACGCCGGCTGCTCCAGATGGAGGCCTTGATCTTGGCCTTGACGCCTTGAGCCTCATCCTCGTTCTCACAGAGCTCGAAATAGGTGTGGCCTTTCTGGTCGACCCGCAGGCCCTGGATCTCCCCGCACACCCAGACTGCCGATGGAAAACCGCTGGCCAGCACGTCGCGGATATATTTGTTGAGTTCGGAAACAGTGAAGAATTGGTCGGACATATGCGTATTATTTAGCGAGGGAGCACAAGCACACAGGAACACAAGAGCACATGACGAGCACAGGCAAGATCACTTGTGTTCCTCCTGTGCGCTTGTGACTTGTGCACTTGTGATCTTCCTTATTGTTTGATCAATCCCAGCTCAATGAGCTTATACTCGATCTGTTCGCCGGCGCGGCAAATGACTGGATAAAGACCTTTGAGTTTCTTGTCGAGCTCGCTGCGCTGGGTGTGAAGTTTCTCGGCGTTCTCGCGGGTTTTATTGTTCATGTCCGCGGCATACCATTTTTCATATTCTTTGAATCCGCGGTAAAAGGCATTGAATTCTTCCAGCGAACGGCCGTACACCTGGACCTTGTCAAACGGCTTGGCCCAGTCGGCCGATTTGGCCTTCTGCCATTCCTGGAGTCGGAACTCCATGTCGATGAACTGACGCTGGTCCATCACGTGAAAGACCTCGAGGTTCTTTTTCAGTTCTTCATAAAAACCCGTCAACGAACGCGTCTCTTTGCCTTTGGATGTAAAGCGGTCAAATAAACCCGGCATCTGTGAATCTCCATGACTTTAAATTGTTGGATAGACGCAGATATATTAATCACAATTAAACCTTTTGTCATGGAAAATGTGGGCATAAAAAATCGGCGGCCTCACTTTCGTAAGGCCGCCGCTTCTTGAACTTAAACCGACTTGTGAAACGA
>CAZLRE010000021.1:11775-12323 GCA_964561885.1 uncultured Planctomycetales bacterium
AACGACTATATCATCCGATTAATCATTCTTGTGATCACGGATGTCCTGACGGCGTTCGCGCTTGTCCCTTCTTAATTCTTTTTTATCGCTTTTGAGTTCACGGCGGTCCTGACGCAGTTCTTTAAGACCTTCTTTCACTTCTTCCTTATCGCCGGCCTTGATATCTTCCCTGATCTCGCGGCGGTCGCCCCGGATCTCGCGTTTATCCTGGCGGATCTCCCGGCGGTCCCGGCGGATCTCGCGGTTATCCTGACGGATCTCCCCGTTCTCAGCCCAAACAGGCGCAACCAGCCCGACAACCAGCAATAACGCTAAAATCGTGTTTCTCATAACTCCTCCTTGATACTTCTGTTTTGTTAGCTTCAGCCCTTTTGGCATCGTTCATAAGGTTAAACACCGCAGCATCCGAAAAGTTCCGTTATTTTTTGTAAATTTTTGCTCTGATCGGGGTGAAAATCTTAAGACCAACCCCGTCAGAGAGGACAAAAAAGGACGCGGGCTTTTCATTGCCCGCGTCCAAAACAGTATTATAAAAAGGCCCGACAGGA
>CAZLRE010000021.1:12333-13547 GCA_964561885.1 uncultured Planctomycetales bacterium
TATTTCCGTCGCGGTCGACAACCGCGTTTTGCGACCACGTCGCGCCGTCCTGATTGGTCAGGGAACGGTCGCTGACCATCTTTCCATCTTCAAAGGATGTGGTGCCGTTAAAAGCCCCGCTCTTGCCCGTGCTGGTCTCATAACTGCCCGTGACCTCGCGTGTGCCGTCCTGGTAAGTAATATCTTTGTCCACGGTCAAAGTCTTGCCGTCCTCTGATGTGTAAACCGTGTCCACTGACCGGCTGCCGTCCTCACTCTTGGTGTAGTCACGGTCAACGGTCGTGGTTTTGCCGTTGGGACCGGTGATCGTTCCGTTTTGACTGAAAGAGCCGTCTTCGTTTTTGGCCACTGAACCTGCGCGCGTGACGGTCTTATCTCCGGCCGTTTCAAGCCTGGAAGAATACGACCCCGTTTGGGAACCTTTGTCCCATCCCCGTTCACGTTGGGAACTTCCCTCGCCGCGCTCGTTCTGCCAGGTCGTTTTCTTCGACATACTTCCTCGGCTTTTGTTGACATCTCTCTGGAATGTTCCGCTGGTCGAACGCCCCTGATAACTTCCCGATGATTTGCGTTCACGGGCCTGGGCCTCATCTGCCGAGACCATAACACCTAATGCGAACACACCGGCCAAAACAATTGCTGTAAACCTCTTCATATATGCTCCTTCGTTAATTACGAAATATCTGCCTAACGCTCGATCTTATTATTTAAACACTCGAACTGCCCAAAAGTTCCGGTCTTATTTCTAAGACCCGGCCAAACACTACCTCGACCGCCGCCGTTCCTGCCACTTCTGGCGAAGATTAGATTTTTCTTCCGTTGAAAGATTCCGCCAACGCTCCCTGCGCTCTTTGAACCTGGCCTTTTCTTCGGGAGTTGCGTTTTTGACCCTCTCCCTGAGATCCTTGAGCCTTTGTCTTTGTTCAGGGGAAAGCTCTCTCCAGCGTTTGAGCCGTTCACGGACCTTTTGGCGCTCTTCGGGCGACAGGTTCTGGAAACGCTGCCAGTTGCGCTTGATCTCCTCTTTTTTCTGCGGATCCAATTCCTTGAACTTCTGGTAGCGCTGGCGCAGCTGCTGTTTCTGTTCGTCGCTGAGCTGGTTCCAGCGGCGGAGTTTCTCGGGATCAACGTCCGATAAGCGGCGTCCGACCGAAGCCGGCGCACCATCTTGGGCCGCAGACACCGAAACGCCCCCAAGGACCGCCCCGGCACTC
>CAZLRE010000022.1:0-13397 GCA_964561885.1 uncultured Planctomycetales bacterium
AGAGTTTCATTTCCGCAGCGAGCTTCCAAGAGACAACAAGAGTCTTGACAGAAGCAGCAGCATCTGGTAAAGTTGACCTCTTATCCGGATTGAAAGAAAACGTTATTGTCGGTCATTTGATACCGGCAGGAACAGGTTTGAAAAATTACGAACATATAGAAATGGTTAAATATGCCAACGATATCGCAACTGATCAGAAAACAGAGACAGTCAAAAATCAAGAAGAGTAAATCTCCGGCGTTGACTGAATGTCCTCAGCGCAGAGGGGTTTGCTTGCAAGTTAAAACGATGACGCCGAAAAAACCGAACTCAGCGTTGCGTAAGATCGCCAGAGTCCGTTTGTCAAACCGTGTTGAGGTGACATCGTACATCCCGGGCGAAGGGCACAACCTTCAGGAGCACTCGATCGTTCTGGTCAGAGGCGGGCGCGTTAAGGACTTACCCGGTGTGCGTTATCACATTGTCCGCGGGACATTGGATACGGCCGGTGTTAACAATCGTAAAAAATCACGTTCAAAATACGGAACTAAGAGAGCCAAGTAATGAGAAGACGTAGAGCAGAAAAAAGAGAAACCATTCCCGATCCGAAGTATAGCAGCGACATGGTCGCTCGTTTTGTCAGTATTGTCATGACCAAGGGCAAAAAGACGATCGCTGAAGGTATTGTTTATGGGGCTTTGGATATCATCAAAGGTAAGACGCCCGAAGATACTCCGTTAAAAGCTTTTAACAAAGCCATCGATAACGTTCGTCCTCGTCTTGAAGTCAAGGGACGCCGTGTCGGCGGTGCGACTTATCAGGTTCCGGTGGACGTTTCTCCGATCAGAGGATCATCCCTTGCGATGCGCTGGATCCGTGATTTCGCACGCAAGAAAAAAGGCAAACCGATGATGGTGAAATTGGCGGATGAATTGATCGCTGCCTATAAAAATGAAGGTCCGGCCATTAAAAAGCGGGACGAAACCCATAAGATGGCGGAAGCTAACAGGGCTTTCAGTCACTTGCGCTGGTAAAAGCATATAAATAAGAAAACTATAAATTTATGGCCTCCAATACAATTCCACTCAACAGATTTCGTAATTTCGGTATTATCGCGCACATCGACGCCGGTAAAACCACAACGACCGAGCGTGTTCTCTATTACACAGGCACCATTCATAAAATGGGTAATATCGATGACGGCAATACAACCATGGATTTCATGCCGCAGGAACAGGAACGCGGTATTACCATCATGTCTGCCGCCACAACCGCATTCTGGAAAGACCACCGATTTAACATCATTGACACCCCCGGCCACGTGGACTTTACGATTGAAGTCGAACGTTCCTTAAAAGTTCTGGACGGCTGCGTCATCGTATTATGCGGCTGTTCCGGTGTTCAGCCCCAAACCGAAACGGTCTACCGTCAGGCTGATAAATACAACGTTCCACGCATCGCTTTTATCAACAAGATCGACCGTTTGGGCGCTGATTTTGACCGCGTGCTCGGCGAAATGCACGAACGCCTTGGCGCCAACGCTGCCGGCATTGAATTTCCTGATGGAACGGAAGACAGCTTTAAAGGTATTATTGACGTCATCAACGAAGAATATATCAATTACAAGGATAAGGACGGTATGGAGTATGAACGCCTTCCTCTTCCTGAGCAGTTTGTAGAAAAGACCAAACAGTATCGCCATACGCTCATTGAACGCTTAGCCGAAGTTGATGATGAGATGATGGAGTTATTCATCAATGGCAAAGAACCGACCAAAGAACAGATCATGAAGGCTATCCGCCGTGCGGTTATCGCCTGTAAATTTGTACCCGTTCTCGTTGGAACAGCCTTGAGAAACCGCGGCGTCCAAATGGTTCTTGATGCGATCGTTGATTACCTTCCGTCTCCGCTCGATATCCCTCCGATAAGAGGTCACAATCCCGATAATAAAGAAGAATTGATCATACGCAAACCTGATGAGAATGAATCTCCCGTTGGTTTGGTTTTTAAGATCGCCTCGGACAAATATGTCGGAAAGATCTTTTATACCCGCATTTATGCCGGTCGCTTCACGCAGGGACAACAATATTTGAACTCCTCGAACGGCAAGCGTGAAAAAGTTGCCAAGATGCTTTTGATGCATGCCAATAAGCAGGAGATCGTCAATTCCGCCGGGCCGGGTGAGATCGTTGCCTTGGTCGGATTGAAAGAATCCAAATCCGGCGACACATTATGCGCCGAAGATAAACCTATGCTTTTGGAAGGTTTGAAACCGCCCGAAGCTGTTATCTCGTTGGCGATTGAGCCTTTGACGAAAGCTGACCAGGATAAAATGGGCGAAGTTTTGCGTAAATTCCTGGATGAAGATCCGTCTTTGCGTGTGAAGTACGATAAGGAAACATCGCAGACGATCATCTCCGGTATGGGTGAGTTGCACTTGGAAATCATCGTCGATCGTATGAAGCGCGAATATAATCTCGCGTGCAACGTCGGCCGTCCGGAAGTTGCTTATAAAGAAGCCATCACCAAGAAAGTCACCGGCATCGTCGGAAAGTACATTTCCCAAAGCGGTGGCCGCGGTAAATACGGTTACGTTGTTATTGATGTGGAACCGGGTGAGGTCGGCAAAGGAATTATTTATAACGACAAGATCCGCAGCGGTGCCATTCCACGTGAATTTATCAAACCGTGTTTTGAGGGTATTGAGATCGGCGCTCAAAGCGGTGTTTTGGCCGGGTATCCCGTTACAGATTTTGTGGTAAGTTTAGTCGACGGTAAATATCACGATGTTGACTCTGATGAAATGTCGTTCCAATTAGCGGCTAAATTTGCTATTCATGATGCCTTCAAAGCCGCAGGCCCGATCTTTCAAGAGCCCATTATGAAATTGGAGATCGTTGTTCCGGAAGATTATTGGGGCGCTGTCATCGGTGATCTTTTGACCCGCCGGGCCAAGATCAATGAATCCGGCAACCGCGGTAAACTGAAAACAGCGCTCATTGATGTTCCGTTGGCTGAAATGTTCAACTATGCCAACGCCATACGTTCTTTGTCTCAGGGGCGCGGGACATTTTCGATGGAGCCTTCATTCTACGCCCAGGTTCCTAATAATATCGCCGAGAAGATCATCGGTTCACGTCAAGAATTTGTTAAGAAAGTCAGCTAAACGTTATTTTAGAGATAAGCGAATCATAATAAGGGGAGGAGTAATCAATGGCTAAAGAAAAATTTAATCGTAATAAACCGCACTTGAATATTGGAACCATCGGTCACGTCGATCATGGTAAAACCACACTTAGTTCTGCGATCACCAACGTGCTTTCGAAGCAGGGTTTGGCTGAATTCCGCAGCTATGATTCCATTGATAACGCTCCCGAAGAAAAAGAGCGCGGTGTTACGATCAACATTTCACACATCGAGTATCAGACGGCCAATCGTCACTACGCGCACATCGATTGCCCTGGTCACGCTGACTACATCAAGAACATGATCACTGGTGCGGCCCAGATGGACGGTGCTATCCTGGTCGTGTCCGCTGCCGACGGCCCGATGCCGCAAACCCGTGAACACATCCTTTTGGCTCGCCAGGTCAACGTTCCTAAGATCGTTGTCTTTATGAACAAGTGCGACCAAGTCGAAGATAAGGAATTGTTGGACCTCGTTGAAATGGAGATCCGTGATCTTTTAAATAAGTATAAGTTCGACGGTGACAAGACCCCGATCATTCGCGGCAGCGCTTTGGAAGCTTTGAACAATATCGGTGATGCTGTAAAAACTAAACCGATCCTGGATTTAATGCAAGCGGTTGATGATTTTATCCCGACACCTGTCCGTGAGTTGGATAAGCCGTTTTTGATGGCTGTTGAAGACGTGTTCTCCATCTCCGGCCGTGGTACTGTTGCGACCGGACGTATCGAGCGCGGCAAGTGCAAGGTTGGTGAAGAAGTTGAATTGGTCGGTCTTCGCGAGAAAGTCTCCAAGACCGTCATCACCGGTGTTGAAATGTTCCGCAAGGAATTGGATGAAGGTCATGCCGGTGACAACGTCGGGTTGCTTCTCCGTGGCGCCGATAAAGACACTTTGGAACGTGGCATGGTTTTGGCAGCCAACGGCTCCATTACGCCTCATACAAAATTTAAGGCAACTGCCTATATCTTAACAAAGGAAGAAGGCGGACGTCATACCCCGTTCTTCAAAGGTTATCGTCCGCAGTTCTATTTTAGAACCACAGACGTGACCGGAACGGCCCAGCTTCCTGAAGGTCAGGAAATGTGTATGCCCGGTGACAACGTGGAGTTGGTTGTTGAATTGATCACACCAGTCGCCTTGGAAAAGGAATTGCGTTTCGCCATCCGTGAAGGTGGTAAAACCGTAGGCGCAGGTGTTGTCTCTGAGGTGTTGAAATAAATTAATTCTGTAGGGGCAGGTTTAAAACCTGCCCCTACGATTTTAGGAAAAGTATGCAGAAAATCAGAATCAAATTAAAAGCTTATGATCATCGTCTGATCGATCAATCAACTCAGGAGATTGTCGACACCGCTATCCGCACCGGCGCCCAGGTGGCCGGCCCGGTTCCGCTGCCGACAAAGAAAGAGCTGTATACCGTGTTGCGTTCGCCGGTGATCGATAAGAAATCCCGTGAGCAGTTTCAGTTGGCTACCCACAAACGTTTGATCGACCTGGTTAATCCCACGTCGAAAACGGTTGAGGCACTGCGTAAATTGAACCTTCCCGCAGGCGTTGACGTTGAAATTAAGCAATAAGCAGATTTAGGACGGTCGTTTGGGATTGTCCATACAGGAGTTTTGTATGATCCGTGGTTTATTAGGAAAAAAAGTTGGCATGACTCAGATCTTCGACAAGGAAGGGAACATCATTCCTGTTACTGCGATTGAAGTTGGCCCGTGTATTGTGTTGGCTCTTAAAGAGAATCCGATGAAAGTTGTCTTGGGTTTTGAGTCGGTCAAAGAGAACCTGGTGAATAAGCCGCGGACAGGATATTTCAAGAAACTTGGGGTTGCTCCGTTGCGCAAGACGAAGGAATTCTCTTCGACGGACAATAAGGCCTACACCGTCGGACAGGAGATCAAGGCTGATTTCTTTAAGGCTGGCGATTTCGTGGATGTCTCCGGGGTTTCGATCGGTAAAGGTTTTCAGGGCGGTATGAAGCGCTGGAACTGGGGCGGCGGTCCTGCGGCCCACGGTTCCATGCATCACAGACGCGTTGGCTCGATCGGGTCAAGTTCTGACCCGTCGCGTGTTTATCGCGGTCAGCATATGCCTGGACACATGGGTATGGACAAAGTCACGACACAGAATCTGCGTGTCATGACCGTTGATGTCGAGAATAATCTCATTTTGGTCAAGGGCGCTGTTCCCGGCCATAAGAACGGATATTTGAGCGTCAATAAAGCTTTGAAAAAGGCGTTTCGTTCGCTGGATGAAAAGCGAGAAGTCGTTGAATCGAAGCGTAACCCGATGAAACAGAGCAAGGCGGCGGCCAAAGGTGGCGCGTCGAAGCCGGCCGGGAAAAAGTAATAAGTAATGGTTGATAGGTGATAGTTACCATCAGCTATCCACCATCAACAATAAATAAGCGAGATATGAGTTATGGCTAAACTTTCAGTGCACGATATCAAAGGTAAAGAAACCGGAAGCGTTCAGCTTCCTGATGAGATCTTTAGCGGCAAGGTCAACGAGGCCCTTCTGCATCAAGCGGTTGTCATGTATTTGGCGAACCAGAGACAGGGAACTGTCAACACCAAAACACGCGGTGAGATTTCCGGCGGCGGTAGAAAACCGTGGCGCCAAAAAGGGACCGGCCGTGCGCGCGCGGGTTCTTCGCGTTCTCCGTTGTGGCATAAGGGTGGTATCGTTTTCGGGCCTCATCCGAGGAATTTTTCTTATGCGCTCCCTAAGAAGACACGTATTGCTGCCTTGCGCGCATCTTTGAACGCGAAGTTCCAGGCCAAAGAATTGGTTTGTCTCGAAGACATTAATTTGACTAAGGCTAAAACAAAAGAAGTTGCGGCCATCTTAAAGGCATTTAAATTGCGAGGCAAAGTCTTGGCGCTTTTCGACGGCACGGACAGCACCGTGGCGCTGGCTTCCCGCAACATCCCGTTTTTGAGCCTGACCCGTGCGAGCGACATCAACGCTTATGATGTCCTGAAAAACAAAACCGTTCTCGTCACAAAAAGCGCGATCGAGAACTTACTTAAGAGAATACAATAATGATTACCAGCTACGATATTGTCAAAAGTTTGATCCGTACGGAAAAAGGCACCAGCATGGAGCCATTGCGCAAATACACGTTCTATGTCGCCAAAGATGCGACCAAGATCGACATCAAGCGCGCCGTTTCAGAGATCTATAAAGTCAAGGTTGATTCCGTGCACACTATGATCGTCGGCGGCAAGCCGAAGCGTGTCCGTTATCAGTTGGGCTATACGTCCGATTGGAAAAAGGCTATTGTCACGCTCAAAGAAGGTTCGAAAATCGAAACGACGTAAACTCCGTTGATAGACACGAAAGATTGCTGAGGGAATATGGGTATCAAAAGATTCAAACCGATCACAAATGGATTAAGACACGCGTCGCTTCCTGATTTCAAGGAAATCACTAAGAATTATCCTGAGAAGTCGCTTCTGGTGACTTTGAAGAGTTCCGGCGGGCGCAATTCTTATGGCCGCATCACCAGCCGTCACCGAGGCGGCGGGCACAAGAGAATGTACCGCTTGATTGATTTTAAGCGTGACCGTCTTGACGATATGGCAACTGTTCTGGCTATTGAGTATGACCCGAACCGCACGGCCCGTATTGCCTTGATCGAATATAACAAAGATAAAACAAAAGCTTATATCCTGGCCCCGATGGACCTTAAGGTCGGCGATCAGGTCGGCAGCACCAACAGCCAGGATCTTGATATCGCCGCAGGCAATTGCATGCCGCTCGGGAAAATCCCGCTAGGTACTGCGATCCATAATATTGAACTTAAACCCGGACGCGGCGGAAAGATCGTTCGTGCTGCAGGGACCGCTGCCCAGTTGATCGCTAAAGAAGGCAAAGAAGCGCATGTGCGTTTGCCGTCGAGCGAAGTGCGTAAGGTCTCCATAGACTGCCGCGCGACCATCGGTCAACTTGGCAACGTAGAGAATGAAACGATTTCAATTGGTAAGGCCGGACGCAGCCGTTGGTGGGGGCGCCGTCCGCAGTCCCGCGGTGTTGTTATGAACCCGGTAGACCATCCTCACGGTGGCGGTGAAGGTAAGGCTCCTCAGGGAAATCCGCACCCGGTCACGCCTTGGGGCAAACCGACCAAAGGTTATAAAACCCGCAAGAGACGTAAGTACTCCAATGTGTTCATCGTAAAGAGAAGGGCAAAGTAATATGTCGCGTTCCGTCAAAAAAGGTCCGTATGTGGAAGAATCCTTGATGCGCCGTTTCAATAAAACCATCGCATCCTCGACAAGACAACCGATCAAAACATGGTCGCGCCGTTCAACGATCCTGCCGGAATTTGTCGGATATACCTTCGCGATCCATGACGGGCGCAAGCATATCCCGGTGTTCATTACCGAGAACATGGTGGGTCTCAAGTTGGGCGAATTTGTTGCAACTAGAACTTTTAAGAGTCATGGCGGCGTCAAGGCCAAAAAAGCCATGGCTAAGAAATAAGGGAAATGAATCATGATCGCCCAAGCTAAAGCAAAATATTTACGAGTATCTCCGCAGAAGGCCCGTCAGGTCGTGGATCTGATCCGCGGCAAAGACGTGACTGCGTCCCAAACAATTTTGACCCACGTGAACAAAGGGTCTACAGGTAAGATCTTAAAGGTGTTAAATTCGGCGGTCAGCAACGCCAAGCAAAAAGGTCTGACCGAAGATCAGCTGATCGTCTCTCGCATCACGGCGACCAGCGGTCCCATGTGGAAGAGGTTCCGTGCCGCTTCTTTCGGACGCGCCACACCGATCTTAAGACGCACGACACATATAACCATTGAACTGGATTTAAAAACTAAATCATAAGGGGATGAATCTGTGGGTCAAAAAGTAAACCCAATCGCATTACGTATCGGATACACCAAGAACTGGCGCAGCCTCTGGTTTGCGGATAAAAGAGATTTCTCAAAGAATATCGTCGAGGATTATAAGATCCGCGACTATATCAAGCAAAAGTTCGTGCAGGCTTCCGTGTCATTGGTTGTGATCGAGCGTTTGGCCGAACAGATCAAAGTGAAGATTTTCTCCGCCCGTCCGGGTGTTATCATCGGCCGCCGCGGTGCTGATATCGACCGTTTAAAGGGCGATCTTTCCAAGATCACCACCAAAGAGATCAGCGTTGACATCCAGGAGATCAAGAACCCGGCCATCGATGCCCAGCTCATCGCTCAGAACGTCGCTTTTCAGTTGGAAAAACGCGTGGCCTTCCGCCGCGCCATGAAGCGCGCGATCGACCAGGCCAAATCCGCTGGCGCCAAAGGGATCAAGATCAAATGTTCCGGCCGTTTGGGCGGGGCTGAAATGGCCCGCACCGAAGGATACCGCGAAGGGAAGATTCCCCTGCAGACTCTGCGTGCGGATATTGATTACGGATTTTGGGAAGCAAAAACGACCTATGGGATCATCGGCATTAAAGCCTGGGTTTACAAGGGTGATGTCATCACTGACGCCCAGGAAGAAGAAGTTTCAGCTCCTGTCGCCGCAATTGCAACACAGGATGCAAAGTCGTAATTTTAGGGAGAATAAAGCGTCATGTTACTGCCAAAAAGAGTTAAATTTAGAAAAACACAAAAGGGTAAAACCCGTGGTCTTGGTACGCGCGGAAGTAAATTGAGCTATGGTGAGTTTGGCTTAAAGGCATTAGAGAACGGATTTGTGAAATCCAGCCATGTGGAAGCTTCACGCGTTGTTGTGGCCCGTAAGTTGCGCGGCGCCGGTAAAATGTGGATCAATATTTTCCCGCACAAGCCCGTCACCAAAAAGCCGGCGGAAACCCGCATGGGAAAAGGTAAGGGCGAACTCGATCATTGGGTGTGCATTGCCAAGCGCGGCATGATCCTTTTTGAGATCGGCGGTATCCCGGAAGATTTTGCCAAGCAGGTGTTGCGTCTGGTCGCTTTTAAATTACCGGTTAGAACAAAATTTGTGACCCGCGTGGGTCATTAATCAAGGTGCAGTCATGAAGATCAAAGAATTAAAGAGTTTGTCCAGCGAAGAACTTATCCAAAAAGAAAAACAGTTCAAAGAGCAGCTTTTTGAAATGAATTATCAGCGCCAGATGGGTCGCGTCGAGAAGCCTGCGATGTTCCGTTCGATCAAAAGAAATATCGCGCGCGTGTTGACCATCCTTAATGAGAGAGAAAGACAAGACAATGGAAAAAAGAATTAATCGTCGAAAATCGTTAACCGGTACCGTTGTTTCCGACAAGATGCAGAAAACACGCGTCGTTAAGGTTGTCTGGGTCGCCAAACATGCGAAATACGATAAGCCCGTGCAGCACATGGTGAAATACAAGGCGCATGACGAAAAGAATGACAGCAAAGTCGGCGATCTGGTGACGATCATGGAAACCCGTCCGATATCCAGGGAAAAACGTTGGGTCATTAACGAAATTGTTAAGAAGGAACAGGCGAAATGATTTTCCTGAAATCTATCCTCGATGTTGCCGATAACACAGGCGCCCGCAAAGCTTCCCTGATCGGTGTTTTGAATGCCAAGGGCAAGAGTTGGGCCCAGGTCGGCGATATCGTCAAAGTGAATGTGAAAGAAGCGGCTCCGGATTCGGCCATCAAGAAAGGCGCCATGGCCAAAGGTGTGATCGTTCGCACCAAGTTCCCCATCCGCCGTGCTGATGGAACCTACGTCCGTTTCGATACCAACGCTATTGTCATTATCGACGATGGTGGAAATCCCAGGGGAACCCGCGTGTTTGGTCCTGTGGCCCGCGAGTTGCGTAACATGGAATATATGAAAATCATTTCTTTAGCACCAGAGGTTGTCTAATATGCTGCGCATTAAACGTGATGATAAAGTTTTGGTCATTTCCGGCAAGGAAAAGGGAAAAACCGGTAAAGTGGTCAAGGTCTTCCCGAAAGAACAGCGCGCGATCGTTGAGTCGATCAATGTTGTTAAGAAAGCTGTCCGTAAAAGTGATACTTATCCGCAGGGCGGATATATCGAAATGGAGAAGCCCATCCATTTGTCGAAATTGATGATCGTTGACGGCAAGACCAACAAGCCGTCGCGCATCGCCGCCAAGTTCTTAAAGGACGGCAGCAAAGTGCGGATCAATAAGGAAACAGGCGAAGTCATTTAAAATTAAAAATTTGAGGTAAAGACCGTGGTTCCCCGTTTACTAGAAAAATATCGCAAAGAAGTTGCTGTTGAAGTTCAGAAAAAATTCGGTGTCGACAACATCATGGCTGTGGCCCGTCTTGAGAAGATCGTTGTGAATATGGGCGTCGGAGAAGCTGTAGGTGATATTAAGCTCCTGGAAAGATCCGCGCAGGATTTAGCCATCATCACCGGTCAAAAGCCTACGATCACAAGGGTCAAGAAAGCTATTTCCAATTTTAAGATTCGCGAGAATCTTCCTATCGGATGCAAAGTGACACTGCGCCGGTATCGCATGTATGAATTCCTGGATCGCCTGCTTAACGTCACGCTTCCCCGTATCCGTGACTTTAACGGTGTATCCAAGAAGGCTTTTGACCGCGCCGGGAATTACAGCTTGGGCATCGCGGATCAAAGCATTTTTCCCGAGATCGACGTGGCGGCCCGTGATCACCGCACCCAGGGTATGGACATCACATTTGTCTTTAAAGGCGGCAGCAAGGAACAATCGTTCGAGGTTCTGCGTTTGCTGGGCATGCCGTTCGTTAAATAAAACAAATACCATCGAGATTTTTTAAGGAACAGTAAAATTTATGGCAAGAAAAGGTCTGGTAAATAAGTCAAAAAAGAAAGCAAAGTTTTCCGCTCAACAGCATAACCGCTGCACGATCTGCGGAAGGCCCAAAGGTTATTTGCGCCGTTTCGGTATATGCCGTATCTGTTTTAGAGAGCTCGCCTCACGCGGCGAGATCCCCGGCGTTAAAAAAGCAAGCTGGTAAAAGCTTGATGCCTGTGTTCCGGCGTCCGGATTCTTGACGTGCGGCACAGTCAGAACATTAAAATAGGTCGAGAGACTTAATCACGAAGGATAATCAATATGTCCGTTTCAGACCCGATTTCAAACATGCTGACGATCGTCCGCAACGCTGTGACAACCAATAAAGAAACAGTGGACGTTCCGGCATCAAAACTTTTGGAGAAGATACTGAATATCCTTAAGGCGGACGGGTATGTTGCCGACGTCCGTCTTTTGAAGGATAGCAAACAGGGGACACTTAAGGTTTACCTGAAATATTCGACCGGGAAGAAATCATCCATTATGGGTATCAAGAGAGTCTCTAAACCGGGTCTTCGGGTTTACGCACAGGGCGATAAGATCCCCAAAGTTTTGAACGGTTTAGGAACAGCAGTTATTTCAACATCCAAGGGTGTCATTACCGACCGCGAAGCGCGTAAGCTCAAAGTCGGCGGTGAAGTGCTCTGTTACGTCTGGTAGAGGATAAGATTATGTCAAGAATCGGAAAAATTCCATTAGATGTTCCTAAGAACGTCAAGATCGCGGTCAATGGTCAGGCCATTCAGATCGAAGGTCCCAAGGGAAAATTGGCTTATCAGCTGCCCAGGGATGTTGCCGTTGAGCAGAAGGACAGCAAGGTTGTTATCACCCGCAAAGGTAATAGCAAACAAGCATCTGCGAATCACGGCACGACACGCGCTTTGTTGCGCAATATGATGCACGGCGTTTCCGAAGGTCATCGCAAGGATCTGGAAGTTCAGGGCGTCGGTTTTCGCGTGGCTGTCCAGGGTGAGAAACTGATCATGAACTTGGGATTCAGCCATCAGGTGGAGTATGTGATCCCCAAGACGGTTAAAGTCACTTCAGCAAAGCCTACAGAAATTTCAATCGAAGGTGTGGATCGTCAGGTCGTGGGTCAAGTCGCGGCCGAAATACGTTCCAAGAAACCGCCGGAACCTTACAAGGGTAAAGGTATCCGTTATGTTGGTGAAGTGGTCAAACGCAAGCAAGGTAAGTCTGTAACCAAATAAGAACTATGTTAAGCGTCAGCGAACATAAAAGAATCAATAGGCACGAACGCATCCGTAAAGTCATTTCCGGAAGCACCGAGCGGCCCCGTTTATGCGTGCACCGCAGCATTAAGAACATGCAGGCCCAGATCATTGATGACTCGACGGGAAAAGTCATTCTGGGGAAATCCACGTTGGCCAAGGATATCCGCACGAAGATCAAATACGCCGGTAATGTGGACGGCGCATCTGTTTTGGGTGAGGCTTTGGCCACGGAAGCCTTGAAGAAGGGGATCAAGAAAGTTTCCTTTGATCGCGGCGGATATTTATATCATGGCAGGGTGAAAGCCTTTGCCGAAGCCGCGCGTAAAGCCGGTTTGGAATTTTAAGGATCGAAAATTATGGCAAAAGATTTTGTAAAAAAAGACGAAATTAAAGCGCCGATTAAGGGCGCACGCAAAGACGGTCGTGTCGGAGAAGTTGGTGTTGAGGAAGTCGCTGAAGTTGTCGAAGAGACAGCTCCTGATACCGTTAAAGCGGCCAGAGGTCCTGGTCCCCGCAAAGGCGGTTTCCGTCCCCGTAAGCCGGTTGAATCCGACAGCGGTCTGATCGAAAAAGTCGTGGCCATCAATCGTGTCGCTAAAACGACCAAAGGTGGTACACGCCTGGCGTTCAGTGCTCTTGTTGTCGTCGGAGATGGTAAGGGACGCGTGGGTTATTCGCTGGGTAAAGCCGGTGAAGTCGCCAACGCCATCAAAAAAGCTTTAGGCGGGGCCAAGCGCTGCATGGTCAAGATCAACATGCGCGGAACAACCATCACCCATGAAGTGTTAGGTGAGTGCGGAAGCGCCAAGGTCCTTCTTAAGCCGGCTTCTGAAGGTACCGGTGTTATTGCCGCAGGTCCTATCCGCGCCATTTGCGACGGTGCCGGCATCACGAATATTCTGACGAAATGCCATCGCTCCAATAATCCTATCAACGTAGTGAAAGCCGCGTTCGAAGGTTTAAGCCGTTTAAAATCCATGGAAGAGATCAAGGTTACGACAGAAGCCAACAGCTAATGTCGCTCTGACAAATTTTCTGGGAATGACAAGTGAATAGGAATTGATTATGTTTATCCATGAATTAAAATCACCCAAAGGTTCGCGCAAAAAGCGAAAGATCGTCGGACGAGGCCGGGGTTCAGGGCACGGCAAAACATCGGGCCGCGGTCAGACCGGTCAGGATTCACGCGCAGGTCGAGGCATACTCTTCAGTCTAGAAGGCGGGCAGATGC
>CAZLRE010000023.1:0-7572 GCA_964561885.1 uncultured Planctomycetales bacterium
GGCCACCGCCGGGCATATGACTATCTCCTCATGAAACGGCGTTTATTGTGCGCTGGAACGGTAATCGAATGTAAATATGTAGTTTGAATATCGGTGCTTCAGATGCCTGGCGTTCAACCGCTTCATATGAGCCTCGGTCACCAAAACGACCGAAAGTTCCGCGTCGGAAATTCGAAAATGACGGAGGGTTAAACGGACGACCTTTTTAATCCTGGCCTGAGGGACGGGGATTTTCGTCTGAAGATCTTTTATGCTGATGCGGTTCATTGGCCTTTTTTTCCGGATACTTGATGCGGCCGTGGTACATGGCCGTCAATACGCGCGCAAAAACGCTTGCGATCACCTCAATGTCCCTGAGCGTGAGATTACACTCATCCAGCTGGCCGTCGATGAATTTATTATTGATGACTTTATGAACGACATCTTCCACGCGCGCCGGCGTATGCTCATCCAGTGAACGCGTGGCGCCTTCGACCGAATCAGCCAGCATGACAATGGCGGTTTCCCGCGTCTGCGGTTTAGGCCCGGGGTAGCGGTAATTCTCTTCGTCGATCTTATCTCCGCCGGATTCGGCCAACGCCCTTTGATAAAAATAGAAAATAAGCGCGGTGCCGTGATGCTGCGGGATAAAATCAATGATCTTCTGGTTGAGCCCATGCTTTTTGGCAAGCTCAATACCTTCTTTGACGTGATTCAAAATGACCAAACGGCTCATGGACGGTTCGAGATCATCATGCTTGTTGCCGGAGACCATCTGGTTCTCGGTGAAATATTCGGGCTTGATCATCTTGCCGATATCGTGATAATACGAGCCCACGCGCGCCAAAAGTCCGTGGGCCCCGATGGCGTCGGCCGCCGCTTCCGCCAGGTTGCTGACGATGAGACTATGATGGTACGTTCCCGGGGCCTCAAGGATCATCTTTTTTAAAAGTGGCTGGTTGGAAGAATCCGCCAGCTCCAAAAGTGTGAAATGCGTGATCTCGCCGAAAATCGTCTCAAAGATCTTGAGCGTTGAGACGACCACAAAAAAACAGATGATGCCGTTTAAGAATAAAGGCTTGAGTACCAGATCGAAGGACGCGTGCGTCAAGGAAGGGTTCAAAACAAGCGCACATAAAACCTGCGTCAAACTCACGTAAAACCCGGCGGCAATAAGTCTGCCCCGCGTCCGCGCGCCTTTGACCGTGTAAGCACCGACCAGACAGCTTAAAAAGAACGTGACCATCATCACAATGCCGCCGCCGGTCATAAGCGCGATCGTCATGCTCGAGATAAACGACATCAGAAATACAAGCTGGAGATCATGGAACAACAGCATGGTCAGCATGACCAGGCTGGCAACGGGAACATATAACGGCGTGATGTGCGGATAGGCCCGCAGCACATCAATGGTCAACATGAGGATGGCCAGCAAAAGCCCGAGATTGACCAATAACCGCAAATTGGCCTTTCCAAAAAACGACAAATGAAAACCCATAAAAAAAATAAGAACGGGAATGATAAGTGAATACTGACTTAACGCCATAACAGCGGTCAGAGATATGAACAAGACAGACGCGATCGCGATCTCAAGCCAGGACTGCTGTTTGGTTTTAGTGGAGTGCGGCGCGTTCATGTGGAGTCTTCCTATTTTCTGCCCGCTTCGCCGGTATTATAGGCTTCGATGATCTTCTGGATCAATTCGTGACGGACCGTATCTTCACTGGTCAGGTTGATGAATTTGATCTCAGGGATATTCTTTAACTTTTCCATGGCATCCACCAAACCGATGCGCTCTCCCTGCCGCAGGTCGCTTTGGGTGATGTCCCCGGTGATAACGGTCTTGGAATCAAACCCCAGACGCGTCAGAAACATCTTCATCTGTTCCGGCGTGCTGTTCTGGGCCTCATCAAGGATAACGAAGGCCTCATTGAGCGTTCGCCCGCGCATGAAGGCCAAGGGCGCCACTTCAATGATGCCCTGTTCGGTGAATTGTTCGACCTTTTCCGCCTCCATCATGTCGCGCAAAGCATCATACAACGGACGAAGATACGGGGAAACTTTTTCAACCAGATCTCCCGGCAGAAATCCGAGATTCTCACCGGCCTCGACGGCCGGACGCGTCAAGATGATGCGCCGCACCAAACCTTTTTTCAAAGCATTGACCGCCATGGCCATGGCCAGGTAGGTTTTACCCGTGCCTGCCGGACCGATGCCGAAGACAATGTCATAATTCTTGATGGCCTCGACATATTCGATCTGCCCTTTGGTTTTGGGCGTGACCAAACTGCCGGAGACCTCGATCTTTTCCTTGGCCAGACGCTTGAAGTCGAAATCTTTTTCCTTCTCGACCAAACGCAAAGCGTAAATAATATCGCGTTTCTTAACATCCCGGCCTTTCTCAACGAATGAGTAAAGGTAATTGAAAAGCTCGTTCGCCTTCTGGGTCTGCGGCTCCTCCCCGACGATACGGATCCCCTCATTCTCGCGGTTGATGCGGACGTTCAATTCCTTCTCGATGATCTTCAGGTTTTGGTCGTAACGGCCGAACAATAACTGAAGGTCTTTATTGTGTTCAAATTTGAGGAAGATCTGCATTTTTATCCTTTTTAATCGACAGGAGGAATAAGAATGTCAATACCGGGTTTGACAAAATTCGGGTTCTTGATCTTATCCTTGTTGGCATCATAGATCTTTGTCCATTTTGAATAAGAGCCATAAACTTTTTTTGAGATCTTCTGCAGCGTGTCATCCTTGACCACAGTGTAGTATGTGCCGGAGACATCCACAGAAGCTTCAGCCGCGCTTTGATCAGCCGACGGTTCATCATCACCTATATAGGGAAGCGAAAGGCCCTGCTTGGGCGGATTCTCTGTTCCCTGTTTTTCTTCAGTCACCGGAGCAGCTTGGGAAGCAGCCTCTGTAGTTTTCGTCACAGAAACAGCTTCTTCATTTTTCTTGCGGTCCACTTCAAAAACATAAATGCGTCGCGTCGGACGCCCTTCCTGTGAGGTGTCGCTGACTTTCTCACCGCTCACATAACCGGCATTCCCCATGGTGGCCTGGTCCACACGCGGACGGTCCACCGCATAAAACTTGACTTTGGAACATCCAGCGCTCATCAATACGACGACCCCCAGAACCAAACATCCGAACGATCGAAACTTCATGGCCCTTCTCCTTTCTGCAAGGCGTATGCATATATGAACGCGATGCAGGATCCCATTACAATGACTTAAGATTTTTTCAGAACAACGAGACCCAATTCTTTTAATTGTTTCTCATCCACGGACGACGGCGCCTCGGTCATCAGGCAGCTGCCGCTTTGAGTCTTGGGAAATGCAATGACATCACGGATGGATTCCAGACCGTTTAATAACGTGACCAGCCGGTCAATGCCGTAAGCTACACCGGCATGCGGCGGCGCTCCGTATTCAAATGCTTTGAGCAAGAATCCGAAACGTTTCTGGGTTTCCTCGCTCTTTAATCCGATGATGTCAAAAATCTTCTGCTGAAGCTCGCGGTTATGGATACGCACCGACCCGCTTCCGATCTCATTGCCGTTTAAGACAAGATCATACGCGCGTGACCGGACTTTAGCATACTCCCCTTTTTCCAGCAAAGGAACGTCTTCGGGCATGACAGACGTGAACGGATGATGTTCGCTGTCCCAGCGCTTTTCGTCAGCATTATACTTAAGAAGTGGAAATTCGGTCACCCATAAAAACGCAAAATCCTGGCCTTCTTTGCGGATGTCCGGCTTATCGGAATTATACTTCTCCATGGCTTCGCGGTGCGTCATACGGGGAAACGGAATGGGCAGATCAATGCCTTTGAGTTCTTTAAAAACTTTCTGATACAGACGTTCGGTTATTGAGAAAATATCTTCTTCGTCCACAAAGGACATCTCCATATCCAGCTGGGTAAATTCCGGCTGACGGTCAGCGCGCAGGTCCTCGTCACGGAAACATTTGACGATCTGAAAATAGCGGTCCATACCTGAGACCATCAGAATTTGCTTAAAGAGCTGGGGTGACTGCGGGAGGGCAAAAAATTCACCCGGTTTCAGGCGCGAAGGCACTAAAAAGTCGCGCGCGCCTTCAGGCGTTGACTTGGTCAACACCGGCGTTTCTATCTCAAAGAATTTCTCCTGCGTCAAAAACTGGCGGATCGTCGAACACAGCTGATGGCGCGTTCTCAAAGCGTTAAGCACTTTGGGCCTTCGCAGGTCCAGATAACGGTAAGTCAACCGGATATCTTCGGCCACACCCACATTGTCATCGATCTCAAACGCCGGCACCAAGCTGGAGTTTAATATCTCCAGTTCCTGGGCCAATATCTCCACATCACCGGTCGGAAGATCCGGGTTGACGTTCTTATCGGGACGGACATTGACCGTGCCCGTTATTTTCACAACGAATTCCGGACCGAGCTTTTCCGCCACCTGATGCGC
Organism: uncultured Planctomycetales bacterium; assembly: GCA_964561885.1. Taxonomy (GTDB): domain Bacteria; phylum Omnitrophota; class Gorgyraeia; order Zapsychrales; family Fredricksoniimonadaceae; genus JAGNTT01. Next base: position 4,433 of record CAZLRE010000023.1, read on the forward strand.
GTTGGGCGAAACCGACTTGACGAACACCACCTGCGTGATGCCATAACGGTCACGCACATCGATAAAGATCAATTTGCCCTGGTCGCGGCGGCGATGGACCCATCCGCAAAGCACAACCTTCTGGTCTTTGAAAGTTTTATTCAATTCACCGCATGTGTGTGTACGCAACATAACCAAAAACCTTTCTATTTACTCGAATGACACGAATTAGAACTTACCGCCTTACGGATGGCACGAATGTCGGAATATACCTTTATGAGCCGCCAAACAATTAGATACCAATCAGTGTATTTTTTAATTAATCTTGATTATATGTATCTGTGTCATTCGTATCGCATACAGTTTGGATCCGTGACATTCGTTTCATTTTACTTTTTTTCTCAAAAACTCAACGACCTCATCCCAACCGACCAACTCCTGATCGCCGCTGGACATATCCTTCACAACGACCGACTGGCTCTTTTCCTCATCTTCACCGAGGATCAGAACATACCGGGCTTTGCGTTTATCGGCTAACCTCATCTGGCTTTTCATCGAACCGCCGGGACGGTGAGCGATGTCACAGCTCACATTGCTTTTGCGGATAAAATCATTGATGACAAACGCTCTCTTATAGGCGGTCTCTCCCAAAGCCACCATAAAGGCATCGAGCGATCGCGCCTCAGGTTCTTTTTCCCCGGCTGCCAACAAAATACGCTCCATACCCAGCGCAAAACCGACCGCGTCGGCCGCAGGCCCGCCCAGATCGCTCACCAATCCGTCATATCTGCCGCCGGCACCGATCGCATCCTGACTGCCCAAACCCTGGGCCACGAACTCAAAAACGGTGTGCGTATAATAATCCAGGCCCCGGACAAGCTTGGGATCATACTCGCAGGCAATGCTTAAACTCGCTACCGCATCTCTAACACTCGCAAAATAGTCGCGGCTTTCCGCCGAAAGATGACGGTCATCGAATTCGAGAGAATCGACGATCTTCTGGCAGCTTGCATTCTTGCAGTCCAGAACGCGGAACACATTGCGGTCAAAACGGCTGCGGCAGTCTTCGCACAAATGGGATAATTTCGGCTGCAAACGCTCGCGCAATGTTTTGGAGAAATTCTCTTTGTCCTCTTTCGTGCCGAGGCTGTTGATCTTAAGCTTAAAATTGACGATCCCGAATTCCTGGATCAGCCGGAAAGCAACACCGATGACCTCGGCATCCAGAAAAGGCGAGACTGTATCAATGCCGATAGCCTCGACCCCGATCTGATGGAACTGGCGAAGGCGCCCTTTTTGCGGACGCTCGCCGCGGAACATGGGACCGATATAAAACAATTTCGAAAGAGCTTCCTTAGCGTCTAGACGGTTCTCAATATACGAACGCACAATGCTGGCAGTCCCTTCCGGGCGCAGCGCGTAGCCGGTATCGCTTAAAAGCCCCAGACCTTTTTGCTCGTCATATCCCTTGAGAAGCCCCTGGCTCTTGTAGTTTTCCGCCTCTTGAGAGGTCATTGCAACCCAGGTGGGATTATTCATGATCTCCAGAAGCTGTTTATTGACGACATCGCTGGTTTGGCCCATCGAACGTTTAAATAGATTGATGTCCTCATAAACCGGCGTACGGATCTCACAAAACCCATAGATCTTTAAAATGTCCCTGGCTTTGGATTCGAGGTTCTCCCACAGTGAGATACTGGAAGGCAATACATCAGAGGTACCGCGGGGTATGGAGAATTTCTTTGTCATGATTTCCAAGAAAATACAAGGGCACGGCATGCCGTGCCCTAAAAATCGTTAATCAGAATATTTAAACACCGATCTTACACCCTCTGAACATCCATTATTTCATTTTATGCTTCATTTCGAGACCGGGCTTGAACACAACGACCTTGCGGGGCGGGACCGGAACACTTTGACCGGTGCGTGGATTGCGTCCGAATCGGGCGCGGCGTTCCTTGATCTTGAACACGCCGAAATTGCGCAATTCGACTTTTTCACCGCGCATCAGACTGTCGACGATAACATCAAAAGTTTTCTGGACAATTTTCTTTACGTCCACCTGTTTGATGCCTGTCATGTCGGTGATGCGTAATACAATATCTTTCTTGGTCATGAGTTTATTCTCCTGTTAACGGCACGCAGCTGCGTCCGTCAAAGCTATATGGCGTTAATTACGTAACCATAGTATCAACATGGGTTTATGGTGTCAAGTTTTTTAACCCCCATTGAGCATCCGGCTTCACGCTTAAAAAACCTCAAATGACAACCCGAAACCGTTTCTCGCCCACAAGTCCTTTAATTTCATCCATGAGCACTTCACTCGGAGAAACAAACAATTCCTTGCCGACAAGGATCGAAACGCTTTTAAAATTTTTCGTATCTAATTGCAAATAAACAGGTATCTTACCCGGGAACCTTGCCAATTTGAGTTTGATCCGATCGAGATTCTCGACCCCGAATTCAGAAACATCAACATTGATGGCCCGGATGAGTTTATAAACCTCATCGATACCCTTGACATCATTGACGATGAGTTTGGGCGCCTCATCCCGGAAACTGGCTTTGCCTTTGACGATCACCACCACACCTTCTTTAAGATAATTGGCGACATTGACATACGACGAAGGGAACACAACAGCCTCAAGCTCCCCTTCAATATCTTCAAGACGCAGGATGGCCATGCGTTCGTTGGTCTTTTTGGTGGTCGTCAGCTTCACACCCTTTAAAAGCGCAACGATTTTAACCTCTTGTCCGTCAATGACTTTCTTGATCGATGCGCTTGTGCAGTCGGAAAATTCGGCGATCTCGTTCTTGTAACGGTCCAGCGGATGTCCGCTTAAATAAAATCCCAGCAATTCTTTCTCATAACCGAGCACCTGCGCCTGAGGCCATTCCGGGATGTCCGGAACCTGCTCGGTGTCCTTATTAAATCCGCTGGAACTATCAGACATCGAAAAAAATGAGATCTGCCCGGATTCTTTTTCCTCCTGGGCTTTAATGCCCCGTTCCAGCGCGCGCTCCGCAAGCGCGGAGAGCTGAGCCCGGTTGAGCTTGAAAGAATCCATGGCCCCGCACCGGATCAAACTCTCCACAACCTTGCGGTTGTTCAAGCGCAGATCGACACGGTTGCAAAAATCAAATAATGAACTGTACTGACC
>CAZLRE010000023.1:7582-13147 GCA_964561885.1 uncultured Planctomycetales bacterium
CTTGACGATCGATTCGATCGCCAGCCCGCCGACATTCTTGATGGCCAAAAGTCCGTAATCAATGACTCTTTCTCCGATGACGTTAAACGCGGCCAAAGCCGTGTTGATATTCGGCGGCAACACTTTGATGCCCATGGCCTCTGCTTCTTTAACATACTCAACGACTTTATCGGTATTATCTTTTTCACTGGTCAGAAGCGCGCACATGAATTCGACCGGGTAATTGGCCTTTAAATAGGCCGTCCGGTAAGTGATGAGCGCGTAAGCCGCGGAATGGCTGCGGTTAAACCCGTAACCGGAGAAGTAATCGATCAAATCAAAAAGTTTATTGGCCTCGAATTCGGAAATGTTGCTCGTCTTTTGGCAGCCGATAACGAACTGCTGGCGCACTTTCTCCATGACCTCGACGATCTTCTTACTCATGGCGCGGCGCAGATCATCGGCCTGGGCCATGGTGAATCCGGCCAAGACGTTTGCGATCTGCATGACCTGCTCCTGATAAACAATGATGCCGTAGGTATCTTTGAGCACCGTCTCCAATTTAGCGTGCGGATATTTGACCGGAGCCTCGCCGCGTTTGCGTTTGATAAAATCATCGAGCATCCCGCTTCCCATGGGACCGGGACGGTACAGCGCGAGGATGGCCACCAGGTCTTCGAACTGGGACGGCTTCATCTTTTTCAAAAGGTCCCTCATCCCCCCGCTTTCCAGCTGGAACACACCGAAACTTCTGGCAGCGCTTAACATCTCATATGTCTTGGCGTCATCAAAAGGAATATTGTCGATATCTACTTCGATTTCGCGCGTGCGGCGGATAAGCTTGATGGCCTCATCAATGACCGTGAGCGTCCTTAAACCAAGAAAATCCATTTTCAAAAGGCCGATCTTGGACACACCGTCCATGTCATAACCGGTGGTGATCTGTCCGTCGGTGCCTTTGCACAGCGGAACATATTCCGTGAGCGGCTTATCGGAAATAACGACACCCGCGGCATGGGTTGAGGAATGCCGGTTGAGCCCTTCTAAAACCTGCGCGGTCTCAAGCAGCTGCTTGGCGATCCTGTCCTCTTCGATGAGCAGGCGCAATTGCGGCTCCACCTGAAGCGCCCTGTCGATCGTGATCTCCAGTTCGTTAGGGATCAATTTCGCGATGCGGTCCACGTCGGCATAGGCCATGTCCATGACGCGGCCAACGTCGCGCACCGCGGCCTTGGCCTGCATGGTCCCAAAAGTGATGATCTGTGCGACGTTTTCCTTGCCGTATTTGCGTGAAACGTATTCAATGACCTCTCCCCGGCGCTCATAACAGAAATCAATGTCGATATCCGGCATCCCCGCACGGTCAGGATTGAGAAAACGTTCGAAAAGAAGTTTATACTTCAGCGGATCCAGGTCCGTGATCCCCAGAAGAAAGCTCACCAGACTTCCGGCGGCAGACCCGCGGCCTGGCCCGACAGGAATCCCTTTGCTTTTGGCATAATGGATAAAATCCCAGACGATCAGAAAATAACTGACAAAACCCATTTTCTCGATCGTGGCCAATTCATGCTCAAGACGCGCGGAAAGCTCCGGCGTTGTCTGGCCGTAGCGCCTGACCATGCCCTGTTCGCACAATTCCCGCAAATAAGATTCTTTGGTTTTCCCTTCGGGAGGATCATAACGGGGCAAATGATAATGATCAAAGTCCAATTTGAGATTGCACTTCTCCGCGATCTCGAGCGTGCTGCGGATCGCCTGGGGCGCCCAGCGGAATTGAGCCGCCATTTCCTGCGGGGTTTTAAAATAGAAATTGTCGGATGCGAATTTCATGCGCTTGGGATCGCTTAACACCGTCTGGGTCTGGATGCACAGCAACGCTTCATGCGCCACATGCTGGTCGTGCTCGATATAATGTATGTCGTTGGTGGCAACGACGGGAAGTTTGAGTTCCTGCGCGATCTTAAGCAACCCCTCATTGACCTTTTTTTGCTCGATGAGATCATGGTCCATCAATTCAATATAAAAATTCCCAGGACCAAAAATATGCGAAAGTTCATCCGGGTCTTTTAAAGCTGCGTTGAAATTTCCCTGCAGCAAATGAGAGGAAACTTCGCCCTTCAAACAGCCCGACGCGCAGAGCAAGCCTTTGGCGTGGGCGGCCAGCGACTGCCTATCCATGCGCGGCTTATAATAAAACCCTTCAAGATAAGCGGATGACACAAGCTTAAGAAGATTGCGATAACCGTCCACATCGCGGGCAAAAAGCGTTAAATGATTGGTGTGTGATTGAGGGGACTTTTCTGTCCGGCTGCCGCTGGCCACGTAGGCCTCACAGCCGATGATGGGCTTGATCCCGGCTTTCTTGGCGGCTTTATAAAAATGGATGGCGCCGAAAATGTTCCCGTGATCGGTCATGGCCAATGCAGACATCTGATTATCTGCGGCCTTATTGACAAGCCCTTCGATACGGCAGGCGCCGTCGAGAAGACTATACTGGGTGTGGACATGAAGATGGATGAATTCGGAGGAAGACATAAATAGGATTAAATTAAAAATGTAGGGGCGGGTTTTAAACCCGCCCCTACATTATATTGCCCAATCAATTGGCGGAAAGAATTATTCCCACTCGATCGTAGCAGGCGGTTTGGAACTGATATCGTACACAACACGGTTGACACCGTGGACTTCGTTGATGATGCGGTTGGCCATCTTGCCTAGAAGTTCATACGGCAGCTGGACCCAATCGGCCGTCATTCCGTCAACGCTGTTGACACAGCGGATCGCGATGACATGCTCATAGGTGCGCTGATCGCCCATGACACCGACGGTCTTGATCGGAAGAAGGACGGCAAAAGACTGCCAAACAGTGGTATACAGATTGGCTTTCTTCATTTCATCAAGCACGATCTCATCGGCCTCGCGCAGCATGGTCAAACGCTCTTCGGACACAGGTCCAATGATGCGGATCCCCAAACCCGGCCCCGGGAACGGCTGACGCTTGAGCACGGATTCCGGAACGTTCAAGACCTTGCCGATGATGCGCACTTCGTCTTTGAACAATTCACGGAACGGCTCGACCAATTTTAATTTCATGGTCTTGGGAAGCCCGCCGACATTGTGATGGCTTTTGATGACAGCGGAAGGACCGCCTGTCGGAGAAACGGATTCGATAACGTCCGGATAAAGCGTTCCCTGTGCGAGGAATTCAACGCCCTTGATCTTCTTGGCGGCCTCTTGGAAAACATTCACAAATTCATCGCCGATGATCTTGCGTTTTTCTTCAGGATCTTCAATGCCTTCCAGTCGCTTGATAAAACGCTTCTGGGCATCGACAACCGTCAAATTCATATTGAAATGGCCTTTGAACGTTCTTTGGACAGCGGACACTTCGTTTTTGCGCAACAATCCATTGTCGACAAAAATGCAATACAAACGGCTCCCGATCGCCTTCTGGATAAGGACGGCGGCAACCGATGAATCCACCCCGCCGCTTAATCCCAAAACCACTTTCTTGTTGCCGACATTGTCGTTGATCTCGCGGATGGCGGCATCAATGAATTTGTCCATAGTCCAACGCGGCAGACAGCCGCAGATCTGGACCACGAAATTCTGAAGGATATTGATCCCGCGCTGAGTATGCACGACCTCGGGGTGGAATTGAACACCGTAAATATTCTTGGACCGATTGCCGAACGCCGCGATCGGAGCATTCAGCGTATGCGCCAACGTTGTAAAACCCGGAGGCGCTTTCTGGATCTCATCGCCATGGCTCATCCAGCAGGTCAGATTGGTCGGAAGATTGGCGAACAGATCGCGGTTGCTGTCCACAAATAATTCAGCGCGGCCGTATTCGCGTTCTTTGCCCTTGGCAACCTTCCCGCCGAATATTTCGGTAATGACCTGCATGCCGTAACACACGCCAAGGATCGGGACCCCTAATTTAAAGATCTCCTTGTTCGGCATCGGCGCATTCTTGTCATAAACGCTCATCGGTCCGCCGGAGAGAATGATGCCCTTGGGGTTCATCTCTTTGATGGCATCCATCGAAATATTGAACGGTACGATGCGGGAAAAAACTTTGGATTCACGGATACGGCGGGCGATCAACTGGGTGAATTGCGAGCCGAAATCAAGAATCAGAATGGTCTCGCGCGAGCGCTGCTTCTTGATCTTGACAGTCAACAATGCGGATTTCTTAAGATTCTTGAGCTTTAATTCTTTCGGTTTGCGGGGCTTGGCCCTCATGAAACGATTGGCATTGCTTCTTCTCAAAGGCTTGACCTTTTTCACTGCGGGTTTCTTGGAAGCCTTTTTGACTATTTTTTTCTTTGCGCCTTTAGCCATTGTCACCTTACCCCTTGACTGTCCTCTGTTCGAGGACAAACGTTAACTGCATTATTTGCCCATACCAACACGCTGGCCGACCTGGAAAACTTTTCCTTCCGTTTGGAAAGATCCGGCGAGAATGATCTCGACATCCTGCATCTGGTTGATGTTCTGGGCGCCTAAGGAACCCATGGATGTCTTTAACGCCCCTAACAAATTCTGCGAACCATCATCCACCTTGGCAGGTCCCATGAGGATCTCTTTGAGCGTTCCGCTTGTGCCGACCTTGATGCGCGTTCCGCGAGGAAGATTGGCGTGCGACGTTGCCATTCCCCAATGATAACCATGCCCCGGAGCCTCTTCGGCTTTGGCAAATGCGGAACCAACCATGACGGCATCCGCGCCTGCGGCAAAGGCCTTGCAGATCTCGCCTCCGATACGCATCCCTCCGTCGGTAATGATGGGAACATACTTACCCTTGCGTTTAAGAAAATAATCACGGGCAGCTGCCGTGTCGACCGTCGTTGTGATCTGCGGAACACCGATGCCCAAAACACCGCGGGTTGTGCATGCGGCCCCCGGACCGATACCGACCAAAAGACCGTCGGCTCCGATCTCCATCAATTCAAGCGCCATGTCATAGGTCACACAATTGCCGATGATGATCGGGATCTTGGAGTTCTTGCAGAACTTCTCAATATCTAAAATCTTATATTCAGTGGAAACGTGTCGGACGGTCGCGACGGTGGATTGGACGATAAAAATATCGCATCCGGCGGCCTGCGCGATCTTATGAAAACGCTCGGCGTTTTGAGGGATACAGCTGACGATCGCGGGAACTTTATGCTTTTTGATCTCACTGACGCGTTTTTGGATGAGTTTTTCTTTGACAGGGGTCAAATAAATGCTTTGAACGAGCTTGGTGGCTTCATCGGGTGTCGCCTGGGCTATCCTATCAAGGACTTCGGCAGGATTATCATATCTGGTCTGGACGCCATCGAGATTTAAAACCGCGATGCCGCCTAACTTCCCCATGGCGACCGCGAATTTGACGTCGACAACGCCGTCCATCGCAGCGGCAAGGATGGGAACAGAAAATTTAAGTTTACCGATCTCGAAACTTGTGTCCACTTCGTTGGGGTTGATCGTTACGTTGCCGGGAACAAGCGCCACATCATCAAAACCGTAACAACGTCTGGCCCTGCGACCAATGCCAATCCAATCTGCCATATGAAACTAACCTCCCGAAATCTTAAGAGT
>CAZLRE010000024.1:0-12831 GCA_964561885.1 uncultured Planctomycetales bacterium
CATCGTCGGATGGTACAACTCCGATTCCGAATCTTATCTGGAACGCGAGATGCGCTTCACGGATGAACTTTTAGGCAGCGCGATAGCCCTGGGTTATGTCTTCGAAGAAAAAGCAAAAGGGGAAGACCAGGCTCATCAGTGGAGAGTTTTCACGGTCCGTCAACCCCGGTTATCCTCCAGCCCGCTTTGGCCCGAAGAACCGGCCCTGTCGGAGCTCTCCTTCGAAGAAGCTGAAGAGATCATGCTGCAGCATATTTATTACGCCGTCTCCGTTGACCGCGTGCGGTTGTTGAACGATGACATTCAAACCTCGGAAGATATCCGGAAATATTTGCCTGGCCACGGCATCTGGATGAGCACACAGCCCGAACAGCGTGAACAACTCTTCGCGGTCTTGGCTCTAATACAAAAATACATGCCTGTTGTCATTTACAAAACATTCAAAGGTGTTGAGGTCAAAAGCATCACGGTCGGCGGAAGCCTGATGGAACAATTCGTAACTCATCCACAGGGGCCCGGCGCATCCTATACGATCTCGGATATCGATATCCTTGTTATTGTCAGCGAATACACTAATAACGCTTTTGATGTTGATCTGACCAGAACCGAAGAGGGCAAGGAGCTAATCGGGCAATTGGAAAATTATGGATTCTTCGGACCGCGGACCATGGATGTGTGGTTCAACCGCGAGTCCAAAAACGACCACCCCGTGCAGTTCTTCTATGGCAGCGGATTTACGGTCTGGGGACGGCCGTGGGCCCAGGTGATGGAAGGACCGACGATTTCCATGGTCCTTGCCCGTGTTATGTATTTGTTGCCTCCCGATCAATGGCGGCACAACAACCGTCTGGCCGTGGCACAATGGCTTTTAAAAAGGGTGGGCGCTCAGTTAGGCGTAAGTATCGAACCGATCCCCGGCAGCATTGATCGCGACAGAAAGAAGGCCTATGAGATCATACGGCGCAATTATGAAAAAGTGATGATCGCGGCGGCCCGCCAGAAACTCCGCGAACGTCTGGCATCTTCCAGTATCAATGCTCCCCGGCCGGCAAGGTTACGTAAAGGCCGGGATAACAAAGGGTCATCTCCGCTCCATGGGTCCTTCCGGGAAGTCAGATTGGCCAACCGTTTGGCGGCCTTGGTCAGAAGAGGCGGCCCGGCAAATCCGACTGAACTTCCAGCGATCGCGGCCTCAATCCCGGCCGCCCGTCAGGCGCTGGCGCGGTATTTGGACCTTGAGTCGGTGCGGGTCGTCGGATTCCCGTCGCGCCACGGCTTCGGAATAAACGTTGTCGATCTTGGCGCCCAGCCCACGGGAAGTTTCAAGCCCTGGATCGGCTTCGGCATCATCAAGGCGGTGACCGGCAACACAAAGGTGGATTCGATCATCCTTGCCACCACCGGCAATCAGGGCATTGCCAATGCTTTTATCGGGCAAAGGATCAGCCGGTTCATTGGACGCGAACTTGCGGTCTATATTTTCACGCCGCAGAGCACCCCGGCGAACAAAGTTAAGGAAATGGTGCGTTACGGAGCGGTCGTCCGGCAGGATAGCTCGATGCGCAATTACGACGAGGCTGTCATTGCCGCCAAGGCCATGGCCGCATCCGATGAGTTCCGCGGCCGTTCCTATTTTGTCGACCATGCCGGTTTAGAGGCGGTCACCTCCTACGCTGCGTTAGGCGATGTGATCATTTCCTCGCTTATCGCATCCGGCCGCCGTCTTTCGCAGACCGCGGTCATCAGTCCTGTCGGGGCCGGCGGATTATCAGCGGGCATCGCCATTGCTTCTAAACTGCACGAACCGTCCCTGCTGTATTTCGGCGTTCAAAGCACGTTGACGCGCCACGCCTATGAATCCCTAAAGCAGGGCCGCATCATCGAGCATGTCCACCATGAGCAATCGCATATCAGGGCGACAGGAATCGACACCAAGAAACTTGAGGCGCTGGCTTTTGAAGTGCTGCGCCGAAGGGCCGACGGTATGTTCCAGGCGCATGAGACCGGCATCGATGCCGCCATCAAATGGTATGACCAAAACGGCATCATCGCCGAGGAAGCGGCCGTACTTCCGTATCTGGCGTTCCTTAACGCCCGCAACTTCCTGCGCCGCCGGGGAGTGAGGGAAGTCCTTTTAGTCTCGACCGGAAGCAACATCGCACCGGCGGTCTTGGAGCGCATACGGGCTTCATCGTCGATCCTGGATGACAATGAAGGCTCTGTTGCGGATACTGCACGGCTAAGCAAAGAGGAGAGATCCGCGATGATCGAAGAGCTCATCGCAAAGGATACGGAGATTAGCGCTGTGGCCCACTGGCATGTTCATCAAAAGGCGTTCTATTATTACAAGGATTTTGAGAATGAAATACAAGCCGTAAAAGCGATGGTTGAGAAAAACAAAGCGGTCGCCCTGCATTTGAACGAGTTATCCGACAGCCCATATAAGTACGCGATGGCATTGAGATTTTTTGCGGATCTGGCCTTCGCCGTCACGTTAAGGCAAGGAACGGATTATCTTTTCGCTCTCAGGGAACTTCTCAAGAACGCCTTGTGGCATGGCAATCAATTGGATCTCAATGCGCCGATCTTTGTGTCGGTCACCCAGGCACCTGAGACGATGATCAGCGTCTACGATCTGGCTTTGCCGAGAGGCGAAGACCCGAACGAGTTTGCTCGGGCCGAGAAAAGTTTGTTGGGGAACAAAAAGCTTGGCGTCAGAAATATCACGCAGCACTTTAAACTGCAATATATGTTGTTGCCTGTCAGAATGCCGGTTGCCGGAGAAGAAACGCAGGTCGGATCGGTGGCAACGGTAAAAAGGGAAGAAACATTAACCCGGGGCGATCATGGTGTCTCCAACCCGATCAATGATCTTTCAAGTCCAGTTAAAGACCAAAAAGCTTCCAGCGCGGTAAAAGCACACCAAAATGAATTAAATATAGTCCCTGCCTATGGTCATAAAAATTGGGTCGAATATTATCGTAAAAAGCGTCAATTAAACCGTCCACAACTTTCCGAAATGGTCAATGCGTTGATAACAGGTCAGACATTGAAGCTTCATAAAACTAAACTTTATCAGGTCGAGAAAGAAAAAGGTGAGCACTTTATGGAAAATCCATGGATGTGGGGTGTCTTGGCCCAAGCCCTGCAGGTGACAACAAGTGAGCTTCTTACCGGCTTGCCTTTGCCAGAGTCCCTGATCCGTTTGAATTTCGGCCAGAGGATTAACTTGCTCCGGTTGGTGGCCGGCCTTACACGTATAGAGCTTGCCTTAAAAATTGGCGTGGATCCGACGAAAACATTACCCAAATGGATGGATAATAGCGCTATGCCTCGGGCTGATGAAATGCGTAAATTGATTGCGGCGCTGAATGCACAGCCAGCTGAGATCTTTGCTTTGCAAAAGATTGTAGATATTTCAGGCAGGATTTTTTATATCGAGCCTTTCTTGAGTTTGAACAAAGATGGTGAGGTTGACCTTAATGGGCTCGATTGGCAGATCTTAAGGATGGTCTTGTTGGGCCGCGGTCAGGATTTGATCTTTTATTTGACCCAGGAACCGCGCAATGAGGCGATCGCGCGGCGTACCATCGGCGAAAGGATCGACCTTCTGCGAAAAGAGAAGGGTTTAACGATGGACGAGCTTGTTGAGGCATTAAAAGGTCTGGGAGTTACGCGCGTCTATAAAGAACGGATTTATTACTGGATCAAGAGCCGCAGGACTATTCATAAAGCATATCCTCCACAGTTGGCGGTCATTTTAGAGACTGTGCCGGGAGAGTTGTTTGCTGTGCACGATCAGAACGTTCACAGCCCGCAAGCGCAGACGGCCGATAAGGATATTCCGGCTTCCAGCCCGGTTTCTTCCAGAAATACAGGGGTTTCTCCAACGGTCGATCTGATGCAAAAAGCTTACAATCAGTACAAACGCAATCAACATGAACCTTATATCGCCTCCGGGTTCAAGATGTTAGGCGGCATATTCCTGCGCCTGGCGGTGTATGAACATCTCAGGTCATCAGCCAACATTCTCGGGCCGCCGACGCGCGTTGATGTCGAGAATTTCATCGCCACCCTTGCCCAAACTCCGCCTCATGAGCAACGTGAATTAAAGATACGTCTTAAAGAGAACCCGGTTATCCCGCCCAATGCCAACATTCGCACTTTGCGTTCAGTTCTCAAACATTTAGGTTATTCACCCTATCTGGTCAATTGGACCGTTTCTCATATCAATCTTATCCGTAAATCGAAGAGTGATCCTGATGCAGTTTCCCGCCAGATGCGCAAACTGCGCCTTGAATACCGCGCAACGATTCGGGATTATCGGCTTAAGGTCATGGATTGGAATTTCAAGCTCTACATCTTGGACCATCTGCGTGTCTATGGAGTTGACCGGGCGATGGCGGTCAGAAAGATCGACGCGCTCATCGCGGAAATGAAGGCGTGGCTTGTGAACTTCCGCGAACGCCGTCTTGCGCCGGAACTTATAACAAGACTTGAGGGGGAAGGACGTGCCAGCATTATCGAGATGCTTGAACGAGTTAATGCTTCCGGTGCGCGGGTGCCGAATATTGGGGTCGTTAATGCCGTCCTGATGGGCGCGGCCATGGCCGCACATCGCGAAAAACAACGCATCACGCCGCAGCGTTACCGTCAGGAAATCTATACCATCAGCAGGATCAAGTTCACCGACGGCAAATGGCGTTTGCGCGGGCAGCATTTCGAACAGCCTGATGAGTGGACATCTCCTGTCGAAACGTATACGGATTTCACCTACGACACATTGTGGGACGCGTTCCGCGCTGTCGATCATATCATCGACACCGAAATGCAGGACATCAGCGATATGACTTCAGCGCTCAAGCTGATCGAACGGTTCCGCCAGCATGATTATTCCGATATTGAAGAATTCCGCGGACAATTGACCCGTCAGACAACACGATTAAGAAAAGCCCTGATCGAAGAAAAACAGATCGCGCGCATCGTTCTGGAGAATGCCTTAACTCTCTTGGAAATGGGCGAGGAACATGTTGGGAAATTCACCGGACTTTTGAATGTCGCCGGAAAATTCTTAAATGACCGCATCGCGCAGAGTGAAGCGATTATCCGGAGAATGCAGACGTCACGTTTACGAGTGCTGACCAACGAGGTCATTGAGCGCGACCGCTATATGCGCCAGAAGATGGATGAGAAGATCCTGCCGAGCGCCAAGACCAAAGATATGAGGCTGGCGCGTCTTGTTTTGCGGGATGATTTTATGGCTCCGGGCGAAAGCGGTTTCTGGTATATGAACGAGCCGGATTACTTCGGCATGAAGGATATTCTCGCTGCCATCAAACCAATCGCGTCACAGAAAACTCCGATGACATCTCAACAACGACAGCTCATGAAAGAGGCCATTGTGCTGATGCGCAATCAGGCGACCTTCGCGCACCGTTTGGCTGCCTTCATGCAGAGTTACCGCCGCAGGTTTGTTGAACAAGTCAGGACCGGATCGGATCTGACCCGCAGCCGCGTGCGTGCCTTCCGCGAGACTTTTGAAGCTTTCTACAATGACCGCGCCTGGCCGTCGGTGCGCAAACATCCGCAATTCCATTGGACGGCGTTCTATCAAGCGGCGTTCGTGAGCCGCAGCAACCCGAAGGACCCTGATGAACTCAACGCCTTGTTCCTTTATCTGGCCGTCGAGATCCTTAAGGAACATTTCAAGTTTGTCGAAGCCGAGACAAAGACCCATCATCTGCAAGACCTGATGACTTTCGAGCATTTTGAATTAAGTTCCGCGGATAACAAAATAGCGGCCAAGGCAAAAGCTATTCCGGTTTCATTATTAAGGAAACTGCAGAAACCTTCCGCTTCTTCGCCGGTCATCATCACGGCACAGATGGAAGAGTTCCTACATACGCAATTGCATTCCGATTACGGCGTGCTGAGAGAATCGTTCAGCGATGCTGTGCTGGCGGCTCTGTATAAGGAACGCAATTTGTTACGGCCGGTCTTTATGGTCCTTTTGACAGAGGAAGAAGGCCAGGTTGGTCCGTGGCAGGCTTTGGATGAAAAAGTGCTCGCTCAAGTCGGCGGGATCGAATTTCTGAACGCTCACCGCGGATTCTTGGTCGGGCATATGAGACGCGCGGTCATGGAAAAACAACAGGGTCGCACTATCATCGTCGGCTTGACCGATAAAGAATCCCCATTCAAGCTCCAATTCAACGTGTCCAATGGACGCACAGCGTACTTCCCTCTTTCCGATGGTACGTGGTTAGGCCTCAAAGGTTCCGGAGATTTTACAAAAGAAGATGATTCGGAGATCGGCAGAGGGGATAAAGATATCCGCTCCTGGCGTTTGAAAAACAGCATCGGATTATTTACGCACAACGAGGCGTTATACGCCATTGGCGCGCGCAATATTCTCAGGAATGACAAGGGATGGCTCGGCGTTGAGGTCATCGGATATTCCGAGCTTAAGATGATCCCTAACGGGAACGGAACATTCACGGATGCCGATACTCTTGAGGTCACACCGGTTGTGATGGCGATCCGTGTGCCGACGCTCCACCGGCTCAATGAGTTCCCGCATCTGTTGTTGAACGATCCTAAGTTAAGCGATTTTATCCCCGGAATATCCGATGGCTTGACCGCGATGGGTCGTCCGCCGGTACGTGATGTGTCCGGGCTGTTGTTGGCCATTGCCGGATCAACCGGAGCGAATCTGGCGGTCGAACAAAATCACCGGTTATACCGTCGGGGTGTGCATGTGCAGGATATCCTGATCTCAGGACATATCGCGGACTTAGGCGCATTAGTGCCCGAAGGGGATCTTAAGGACACCTCCGGAGTTTACCGGCATCTTGATCTGAACGGTTTTGAGGACCTTCTGGACATCTTCGAGAAAATGCGCTCCTTAAGCGATGATTACCTTCAGATCATTTTGGCAGCGGTCAGGGCTTACTTCAGGCATCTGGATACTGTTTATCTGGAACTGTGGATGGACCTTAAACGTGACGGTTATCCCAAATATCATCTATTGCACGAAGCTTTTGATGTCAGTCATCTGGCCGGTTCCGGCGATCATGTACTTCCCTTGATTAAGACTCTGCTGAGAAAAGAATTGCACCGCAGGCATGTGGTACAACGTTCGAACAGCGACAAAACCTCTTCAAGTCCGGTCAACGCCGGTATACGCTCGCAACGCGAAGAATCCACCGCCAGCTCGGGGGTGAAAATGATCGATCTTCCGGCTTTGATCGCTGCGGACACTAGAACCTATCGGGCGTTCAAGGAATTTAACAAAGGCAAAGACCTGGAATTTATTAATATCCGGGGAGAGCATCGGGACATTGGACGAATGCTGAGGGCGGCTCTTAAAAATTCCTCTTCCGCAGATGATGATCTGATCGTGCTGACTGTGGTCGATCATCGACAGGAAACACGTGATCTGAGAGAAGAATACAACAACTACATCTTGATCGATCGAAAAAGTCAGTTGCGCAGAACGATCAAGTGGATTAAAACCGGCGTGTTCGGCGTTGAGGCTGCAGAATTTCTTTTACAGTTCATCCTTTATCCCGACAGGATCGAAAGAGGAAAGATCGGTGCGGTGAAATTAGACCGCTTGTCGATCGGTAAAACGGAAGCCCAACGCGATACCGCAGAATATTTTAGAGCAAGGGGCTTGGGCAGAGAAATGTTCCGGCGGCAAGTGGAAGCCCTCGCCGCTGTTTATCCCGACGCTGAAGTGACGGCCCACCCAATATCTGCAGATAACCGGTCGGAAACCTATATTAGAGAATACCTGGATGTTACGGGCCGTGACGGTCAGGACGTTTGGGCAAGGTTCCGCACGAGCAGTCCTGTAAAAGCAGCCAGCTCGCCGGTCAGCGTCAGTTCCTCATTACGCGTGAAGCATGGGAGAGGGCCGGTTGTCGCCAATACGGACTCTCTGCGAGAAGAGATCAAGAAAACACGTTTGGACCGGAATCTGACTGTTGGACAGCTGGCGGAATTAACAGGCATTAATCGCACGACCATTGATGACATCGAGAAAGGTTACTCGCGGTCGATACTCTATTCGACTCTTTATAAGCTCAGAAGTGTTCTGATGCCGGAAGAGAAGAAGTCCGCGTCCAAAGACGATGCATCCAGCCCGGTCAAGGGCGGATATCGACTTGGCCGCAAGGAATTCAGTGCCGGATTTATCCGGAATACTGTTGAAGAATTTGGCTGGCTTCGGACCCAGGTCATGGCGATGGCCAACCGGCCTTTGACCGTTTCCCATTTTGGGTCAGCCAGGAAGATCTTTGATATGCGCGGCCACATCTATGCCGAGGAACTGGCCTATCAATTAGGCAAACAAAAACGATATTCAGCGATCACCGGAGGCGGGCCGGGGATCATGGAATATGCCAACCGCGGGGCCCAGCGTGCCGGTGCGCAGTCGATCGGCTACGCCATCAAATTAAAACATGAGGAGAAAGCGAACCCCTATATTGATACTGAATTATCGATAACATTCAGCAAATTCTTCCCGAGGCTCATCGGGCTTGTGCTCGTTGCTGACGCATACATTATGCATGTCGGCGGCGGCGGGACTTTGCAGGAAGCCAACACCGTTTTAAAACTCAAAGATACGGGTGTGCTGGATATCCGCAAGCCTGTCATATTTGTCGGCAAGAGACTTTATGAACCTTATGTGGACTTTTTGTGGCGGCTTTATGAATTAGGATATCTTAATCATCATCCGACCGACTTGTTGTATTTGGTCGATGTCGGAGAGACGCGCAAAATTATGGATATTTTGGAGCAATTTGAAGCGGATGATTTCCGGGCAACCAGACCCGCGGTCATGAGCCGGGAACGTTTGGCAGATATTGAATCGCAATTGTTGCAAACCAAGGCTATGCTTGACCCGCTTGGGCCGATCGTCAGTCATTTAGGCGCTCACCAAAAATTCAAACGGATGAATCCCTACGCGCAGTTTGCTGGTGATCTTGCCGAGCGATTGGCTTTAGAAGGGGTGTCATCTTTATATACGACGCCGAAAAGTTATGGTTTATTCGTACAGGAAGGGGCACAAGCTGCGCAGGAAGTTTTGCGTGCGGTGGGAGAACCGGTGAACGCTGAAGCGGTGCTGCTGGCCATGGGTGCTAACGGTAAACATACTGGACGCGGCAACGATCAAGCGTCCTTACGAGTGACGGAACGTTTTCTGCGCAAGACCATCATCTCCAGTTACAGCGAGCAGGCGGTGTTCTATCCCGGCGGGCTCGGGACCATCGATGATCTTATGGAGATATTTGTATTAAGGCAGACAGGAAAAGTCAGACATAAACTCACCATCAATTTAGTGGACCGCGATTTCTGGATGCCTCTTCACCGTGTCATCCGCTATGGGCTTCTGCCCCGCGGCACGATATCAGCGAGAGACTTGGATCTTTACCGGTTCGCGGATGATCCCGAACGTCTCGGGCGCAACATTATCCGGTCGCTCAAGGCGGCCTCGAGCGCAATCGAAGGTGACCGCACGGAATCATCACGTTTGAAGCAAAGCATCCTGATTAAATTGAAACTGCAGGCTGGAGAAAGGGATGTTCTTTATTTCGAATTGACATTCAAAGACCGAGATACTTGTTTGGAAACAAGAAAGAACGGACTGATGTGGTGGACCGGCCCCGAAACTTTGAACACGGTGTCTGACGGCAAGTTTTTTGATGTAGCCTTCAAGCCTCTTTTAGAGCAGTTTGTGCCCATGGCCTATTCCAAATCATGGAATGAGCATACATCCAAGCTTACCGATCTTTCCATAGGCGCATTTCTGGAATTATGGGCTTCGTTGGATATTGAATATGATAACGACGTTGTAAATTTCACAGTGCCCGGCCCGAATTCGTTCAAGGGAGCTATGCGTTTGGATACCGGGAAACTTGTTTATGAACCCGCAGACAGGATCGCTTTGTTAAACGCATTTTTGTTGATCCCCATTGCGTTCGATAATAAACAGGAGGATGTTGAAAAGGCCGCGCAAATTATCGCGCAGAAAGGGGCCAAGATATTTCTGCAAGTGACTTTGAGCATCAAAAAGCAGGAATTGGCTGCGCGATCTCAAGTAGGAAAGTCAGCTTCCTCTGCGGTACGCACGAAGGGTCCCGATGACCATTCACAACGGTATCATTTCCGTCTGGCTGATAACTTCCCCGACATCGTAGCAGTATTTAAAGAGAGATCATCCGAAGGCCGCTGGTATAACCGGGACAGGCTAATTGTCACCGATCAGGCTAACGGCCGAAATTTGAACATCCTTCGTTTAGCCCATTTATTCGCGCCTAAGTTTGAAGAACAGGAAGTTGTTATTGCGACGCTGTATATAGCCTCAGGTGAACATTTATTCAGCATTGATTCAAGGGTCGCCTTTTATGTCTTCTATAATCCTTCAACAGATATCTACAGCCTGCGTCAAGGAGGAAGGTCAAAGAGTTCCAGGTTCGAGATCGTTCTGCCGGTCAATAACGGTGTTATTGAGCTTCATCCGTCTCATCCGGCATTGCGCGCCGCTAACCCTGACATCGATGCGTTTTATACACCGCGCCGCGTGCTGAAGAACGCCGAAGGTTCATCGGCTCGTCCGATCCTGACTAAGAATATCGATGAGGCCTTGCGCAGACTTGAAACGATCAGGCGCAACCGTCGCATCAAGGCAGTCCCCGTTGCTGTTAAAGCGCCTGTTGTCAATGTTGGACCGGCAGTTGTCCAACCGGATCCGAAAGAGGCCATTGAGCGGGAACGTAAAGAACTTCTCAATGACTATGATTTTCTCTGGCGTCAGTTTGTTCCTTCGGTATTTATCCAAGAAATTGCCGAAAGTCTCAATGCTGTTCAAAGGAACAAAAACGGTTTACGCGTTCAAATCCCCGGCATTTTCCGCCCGGGTTTGAGCGTTCATCAGGAAATGACGGTTTTGGCACATCCGAACGGTTTTGAATTAGCGGTCTTCCCGGATGAGGACGCATGGCGCAAGTTTGTCGTAGAAAAGATCCTGGTCCTGGATAAGCCGGCAGAAGTCTTCGGATTCCTGCAGAAATATTATATGGATTATCTGAAGGTTGAACGCGGGTTCTGGGTCACGGTCTCCGCGCGCATGTTCTCGCGTATGGCAAGCCGTTCCAATAATGACGCCGTTTACCGTCTGATATTCGAAGGCCGGGGCACGTATTTGGTGGTCAAGCTTGTTGTTTCAGACCCCACGGAAAAACAAAGCGATCCCAAGAACGCATCATCGCCGCTATCCAAGGAAGATGTTGAAGCAGCGGTCAGGAGCGTTTATGAAGAATTAGGCACATTACTTGGCGAGATGCAGAGATTCATATCCAGCGGCGGAAAAACGGATATGGATGTTTTGCGCAAGGTCATGCTCGCCGCGTTGGCACAGCTGACCGCGCTGGAAAACAACGAGCAGCTACCCGCGGATGTCCGGGCAGTCAACATGGATGTATTTAGAAATAAAATTGCCCCTGTGCATTACATGGTCGGTGCCCAAAAAGGCAGCGGATTATTCAAAGGCCTTCCAGAACAAGTCGAGAGCATGAACAATTTCTATCATAAACTTGAAAAGGAATATTCGATCCTTGGGCGTATTCTTGACAGCGGCGAAATATTGAATATTGACCGCTATCACGGCTTCAGCCGGTTCGAGAATATCGACCAGCTGCCCGGCGCTTCGAGCCCGGTCCGCGAAAACGATATCCATGAAACCATCCGGTATTCCGACGGGACGATTGAACGCAATGACAAAAATGAACAACTTATCAGCGCGGCGGTTACCACTCGGCATGGACCGGTCGAGGTTGTTTATCGGGCCGGTCAGCGCATGTTTTATGAGGTTTACTTTAAAGGACAGCGTATCGATGAGATCGCTAACCCTGCCGGGGCCGCCACAGGATTTGCCTGGCAGGAACTGCCGTTGGGATATAATCCCCACACATTGGAATTGCAGCGGCTTGATCTCAAGGAGAATAATGAGTCTGAAGATATCAAATTGCGGCTGGTCCAATGGCTCACCCGCCGGGCCAACCGCCGGCTGATCCAGTATCTTCAAGTGCAGGACGACAGTTTTGACGTGGCGCGGTATCTTTATCCGCTCATGCAGCGGGATTCTGTAACGCTGGAGATAGGACAGGATATGTCGCTGCCATGGGACGAACGTCCGCGCGTGATCTGGCACAAGGTGGGAGCTCAAGATCTGCTTTCAATGGTTGGACCGATCGACCTGATGCAGGGAACCCGGCGGGCCAATGTTGTTACTTTTGCTAACGGGGGCGATGATCATCACTTGACGGGCGATCTGAACACGCAGATCAAAATCATCGACGGCTTTATCCTTGAGGCCCGCGACGCTGTTTCCGGCGGACCCTTGCAAACCCGTATCCATGACAAAACTATCCGTATCCGCGGACGTCCGGTCAAGACACTTGCGCCTTTTGACGACAAGTCTCTTGAGCAATTCCTCGCCCATCACCGGTATGGTCCGGCTGCTTCACATTCCGACACCCATCAAACCATACGTTATGCCGCTCACTGGGTTTTTGATCATTTTCAGGATTATTACGTTGATTTTAACGCGCTCTCTGTCAGCGCCAGAGACCATTTCGAACACGCCGACTGGAGAGCTGTTGCCGGTGATTTCGAACGCAAAATGAGAATGTACCGCCGTGTCGTGCGCCGGGGCGTGGTTGCCCTGGAGTATATTTTGGGCGACATGGCCAACGACCGCAAGGCATGGTACCGGGTCCGGCGCGCGCTTATGAGGATCTATGCCGCCAGTCCGGAGGTTGAGCT